>MGOH01000048.1:0-2279 GCA_001795315.1 Chloroflexi bacterium RBG_19FT_COMBO_48_23 | reverse complement strand
TCGGGATGTCACTACTGTTATCGCCGAGGCCAAAGTAAATATATCCAATATGAGCACCACATATCACAATGAAATCACTTCCGTATTTGCTACCGTTGAAATCGCAAATATGGCTCAGTTAACTCAACTATTTTCACGAATTCAGGGCGCACGTGGTATTATAAGCGCCACAAGAGTCAGTCAAGCTAAAGCCAGTCTTAGTTCTTGAGAAAGGAGTCGGAATTGCCCAAAAGTAAATCAGCAGAAAAAGCAGCACGAGCATCAGAAAGAAAACGACTACGAAATAAGTCGGTTAGAAGTGCTACCAAGACACATGTGACCAGAGCAGAGAAACTTATTTCAAGCAACGAGCCCGAGCCAGCACAAGATGCAGTTGCAACTGCCATAAGTGCTTTAGACAGGGCTGCCAAAAAGGGGGTCGTCCATCCTAATACAGCCGCAAGGCGCAAGTCACGCTTGATGAAAAAATTAAATCAAGCCAAGCTTCCCAGCACTGCTGCTAAGAAAACAACCAGTGCTGACAAAGCCTGAGAAAACAATGTTGTCTGATTGCGCCAACATTTGTCATGACTCGTAAAGCTCTATCACTAAAACAGAAACGTATCCTCCAGTTTATCCGAAAATTTATTGACGCCAGAGGCTACCCGCCCACAGTCAGGGATATCGTCAGCGGCTGTGAGATAAGCTCCACCTCGGTAGTCGCCTATAACCTGGCCAGGCTAGAAACAGCAGGATACATACGACGCCACGCTAAAATATCGCGTGGTGTCGAATTTCTGACCACCAGGCAGAACCATCAACATATAGTCTCCGTACCAATAATAGGTGAGATAGCCGCTGGTGAGCCGATTCCTGTCCCTCATTCAGAAACCTGGGACACAATTCCCACGGAAGAATTAGAGGTTACCGAGGACTTGACGCGAGGTAAACAGAGAGTCTATGCCCTGAGGGTAAAGGGAAGTTCCATGATTGACGCCCTGATAAAGGACGGTGACATTGTATTAATGGAGTATGTGAGCAACGCCGAAAATGGCGATATGGTAGCCGTTTGGCTCAAAGCAGAAAAGGAAGTCACCCTCAAAAGATTGTTCAGAGAGACCAACCGCATTCGTCTGGAACCAGCAAATACCCAGATGCATCCCATTTATACCACTCCAGATAATGTGGAGATTCAAGGCAAGGTTATTACCGTGATTCGCCAGCTAGCTTGACGGGAATCTTCGGTTTGACTTTCAGCACAAAATTGGTGTAAAAGTTAATAAGATGCTAATTTCTCAGTTTCAGACTGTTGGACGTGACCTCTGTGCCCGTGGATTGGTATCCTCTCACAGCGGTAATCTCAGTATTAAGCTGGGAGAACGCCTATGTATCACTCACCGAGGCAGCATGCTGAGCTGCCTTGAAGAACACGACCTTGTAGAAACCGGCATCAACAAAAATGACCGATTCACTCCCTTAGCCTCAACAGAGCTAGCAGTCCATCGTGCCATATATAAACGCACGCCGGCCTCAGCTATAGTACATGCCCACCCTGCTTATGCTGTTGCCTTATCTTTTACCGGGCAAGAAATTATCCCCTGCGATGCCGAAGGAAGCCTGCTACTGTCAAAGGTGCCGGTTTTGGGCTGGGGAAAGACTGTAAAGCCCGGAGAGCCTGCCAAGGAAATAGCCGAGGCACTAACAAGGCACAAGATCGTCCTGGTATACGGTCATGGAAGCTTTGCTGCTGCCCAATTGCTTGAAGAAGCTTATCAATATACTACGGCTTTAGAGGAAAGCTGCCGTCTTCTATACCTGCTCAAAACCCTGCAAATAAAGACACGCTAGTCCCTCAACCACACAAACATACAAACCAAGGGACAACATCCGAGGATAACCGGCGACTGCAGTTAGATTGTTCTTAGTACCTATTTGGTCTTTACCCGTTTAGAATATGCCGGGGTGCACCAATGGAGATACTTTGGATTCTTACCCTTTATCACATCGAAATAGAAGCGCTGTAGCTCCTTGGTCACCTTTCCTATCTTTCCATCTCCCACCGGGCGATGATCGATTTCAAGGACCGGACTGACATGAGCAGCAGTGCCGGTAAAAAACACCTCATCGGCGAGATACAGCTCGGTGCGATCCACTGACTCCTCGAGAGTTTCTATACCCAGCTCATTTCTGGCTAGCTGGATTACTGTATCTCTACTAACGCCCAATAAGATATTATCGGAGCTTGGCGGTGTTACCAGTTTACCTTCCAGTACAAAGAAGATATTCTCACCGCTGCCTTC
>MGOH01000047.1 GCA_001795315.1 Chloroflexi bacterium RBG_19FT_COMBO_48_23 | reverse complement strand
GTCTTCGTTATCGGTGTCCCTAATGTCTTTATAGCTGAATGGCTAAGAAGCCGCCTCCATTCCCTGATTAAAAGAACCTTGACCAGCATTACCGGCAAGAACATCGACGTCCAATTTGCTATTCGTGCCCTCACCCAAAATGTCTGCCAAACACCCGCTTACCAGGCTGACGGTGGGATAAGCGCCAGACTGAAGGAACCGGTGACACCGGCGTTCAGACTAAATTCAAAATACACGTTCGATAGCTTTGTAGTCGGGGAATGCAACCGCCTGGCTTACGCAGCAGCTCTGGAGATTACTGAAGACCCCGGAAACAGGTACAATCCCCTCTACATCTACGGTGACACCGGCACAGGCAAGACTCATCTGATGCATGCCATCGGACACGCAGTCAAAGCTAAGGGCCTTCGCGTACTACTGGCTAGCGCCGAGCAGTTTACTAACCAATTTGTAATCGCCCTCAAGAACAACAAGATCGATGACTTCCACCGCAAGTTCAGGAGTGCCGACTTCTTGCTGGTAGATGATGTCCAATTCCTGAGCGGCAAAACACAAACCCAGGAATGTTTGTTACACATTTTCAATGACCTCTATGAAAATAACTGCCAGATGGTAGTTACCAGCGACCGCCCGCCAAGGGCCATTTCCTCGGTCACAAAAAAATTGAAGTCCAGGCTTGAGTGGGGGCTCGTAGCCGATCTAGGACCGCCGGATTTGGAAACGCGCCTGGCCATCTTGAAGGCTAAAGCCCGTCAATTGAATATGTCACCTCCGCCGGAGGTGCTACGGTTTCTAGTAACACAGTTTCAGCACAATATCCGGGAACTGGAAGGTGCACTAAATAGAGTAGTCACCTATTCAAGGCTGAGCGGCACAAAGCTAGATATGCAACTAACCACGCAGTCACTGGCAGACATAATACCAAAAGACAGCGGGCAGGAAGCTACATTTTCACCCAAGCTTATAATGACCACTGTAGCCAACTACTACGGTATCGATTTTGAAGGACTAACCAGCAAGCGGAGAGACAAAAAAACCGTATTAGCCCGCCAGGTAACCATGCACCTGCTGCGCGAGCAAAATCACTGTGGCCTGGCCGAAATCGGCAAAATACTAGGAGGCCGAGACCACACAACAATAATGCACGGCTGCGAAAAAATCACCGCTGAATTAGATATTAATCCACAACTCCGCAACTCAATCAAAGAAATCAGGCAAACTTTAAGGCCCCGAAGGGCCTCATCCGCATCTTAACGCCAGCGTTTGTGGAAAAACGGCGCAAGATAGTGGATAATTTCCACAACTCTGTTGATAAACATCCATACTGCAGATTGCAATGTCTGGGCTTTCCGCTCATAATATACTTCCATCCACATGATGGTGTTTCTTAAATATTATTAGTAATTTATATCATCAATACAAGATAAAGATATTATAAGGATATTTAATTTGGTGGATAGAGCAGATATTATAGTATTTGGAGGAGATGGTGGTGACGGAGTAGTTAGTTTTCGTCATGAGAAATTTGTGCCGCTTGGTGGTCCTGATGGGGGGGATGGGGGAGGTGGCGGGAATGTTTACGTTGTTGCCGACCGGGGTGTAACAACGCTTAATTACTTCAAGCGTAAGAGGCGTTTTAAGGCTATGTCCGGCAAGGGTGGAGGGAAGCAGAAAAAGCATGGCGCAAAGGGTAATGATCTTGCGATCAGTATGCCGTTAGGAACCATGGTATTTCTTAAGGAAGGTGAGCAGGAAACGCTGTTGGCTGATTTGAGCCAGCAGGGACAAAAGATTCTGGTGGCTAAAGGGGGTCGTGGTGGTTTAGGTAATGTTCATTTCGCCACATCCAGAAACCAGGCTCCTAAAACGGCTACCAAAGGTGAGCTTGGCGAAGAACATCATCTTGTCCTTGACCTGAAACTTATTGCCGATGTGGGTATTATTGGCTATCCTAATGCAGGTAAATCCACGCTTTTAGCTGCTATGTCTAAAGCCAGGCCGAAAATAGCTGATTACCCTTTTACTACTCTTGAGCCAGCTTTTGGTGTGGTTGAAGTAGGCATGAAGGTGTTTGTTTTGGCTGAGATACCCGGGCTTATAGATGGCGCGCATTTAGGCAAGGGGTTGGGGCATGAATTTCTGCGCCACGCCGAGAGAACTAAGGTATTAATTCACCTTATCGATGGTAGCTCCCCGAGTATAATTGATAACATGAACAAGCTGAGCACGGAGCTGGCTTTATATAAGCCGGAGATGGCGCAAAAGCCTCAGCTTGTGGCGGTAAACAAGATAGATTTACCGGAGGTTCAAGCTCGGCTGACGGAGATTAGGCAGCTTTTCGGCTCTGTTGGGATAAAGGTCTTCCTTGTTTCGGCGATTACCAAGCAAGGTTTGCCTGAACTCATATCGGAAATAATCAGTATGTTGGCCATGGTCAGGGAGGAAGCGCCTGGTGCGGAGTCGCCAATAGCTGTTTTTCGACCTAAGCCGAAGGTGAGGCGGGTTAAAAAATGAATATAGGTGTATTAGGCGGCACTTTTGACCCTGTTCATGCGGGGCATCTTGTCATAGCTGAAGAAGCCAGACTAAGGTTGAGCCTGGCCAGAGTTATCTTTGTTCCTGCAGGGCAGCCGTGGCTTAAAACGGGCAGGACTATTACCCCAGCAGTTCACCGTGTAGAGATGGTGAGGCAGGCTATTGCTGCCAAGCCTTATTTTGAGCTTTCGATTATTGAGGTAGACCGCCCCGGACCCTCTTATAGTGTAGAGACTATAACTATTTTGCAACAACAACTAGGTGCTGAGGCAAGGTTTTTTTTCTTAGTAGGCTGGGATAGCTTGGCTGAGCTGCCTCAATGGAAGGAGCCGGACAGGCTGATTCAACTGTGTAAGGTGGTGGCGGTTACCAGGCCAGGCTTCAGCCGCCCGGATTTAAAGGCTCTGGAATCATCTGTTCCCGGAGTAACTCAGAGTGTGGTCTGGCTGGATATACCACCAGTCGACATCAGTTCCTCGGACATACGAAAGAGAGTGGCTCAGGGGCTATCTATTCACGACCTGGTATCTGACGAGGTGGAGAGTTATATAAAGGAAAAGAAGCTGTATCGGAAACGGGAGTGAAGTCTGATAAGCTAGATATCCAGGTTCCTGACGCTTTTGGCGTGTGCCTGGATGAATGCTTTTCTGGGCGGCACTTCACTGCCCATCAACATATGGAATACCCTGTCGGCCGCCATGGCATCTTCGATTTCCACCTTGAGCAAAGTTCGCGATTCAGGGTTCATAGTGGTGTCCCATAGCTGCTCGGCGCTCATTTCTCCCAATCCCTTGTAGCGCTGCACTTCTAGTTTGTTGTTTTTAAGCTCCTGGAGCTTGGCTTCCTTTTCTTTATCCGAGTAAATCCAGAATTTTTGCTTACCCGCTTGAATGCGGTAGAGAGGCGGCTGGGCGATGAAAAGGTGGCCCTGACTTATTAGCTCTACCATGTTGCGGTAGAAGAAGGTGAGAAGCAGTGTCCGGATATGAGAGCCATCGACATCGGCATCAGTCATAATGATTATGCGGTGGTAGCGCAGTCGGGAGAAGTCGACCTGGTCACCAATGCCGGCTCCTACTGCGGTTATAATGGCACGGATTTCTTCATGTTCCAGGATCTTGTCTTTGGGAGCCTTCTCCACATTAAGGATTTTACCTCGTAGCGGTAAAATAGCTTGGAAACGGCGGTCTCGTCCCTGCTTGGCTGAACCTCCGGCAGAGTCACCCTCAACCAGGTAAAGCTCACACTCGCGAGGGTCAGTCTCTGAACAGCCAGCCAGCTTTCCGGGCAGGGTGCCGCCTTCCAATCCGCTTCTCTTGAAGATAAGGTCGCGAGCCTTTCGGGCTGCCTCTCTGGCTTTAGCCGAAATCCAGCACTTATCTATGATTGATTTTGCATCATCGGGGTGCTGCTCCAGATACAGCGAAAGGCCATCAGCTACTACGGCTTCGACCTGTGTTTTAATTTCAGGATTGCCTAATTTGGCTTTAGTTTGCCCCTCAAACTGTGGTTCAACAAGCTTAACACTGATGACCGATGTCAGCCCGTCGCGAACATCATCACCTATCAGATTGGGGTCGGAATCCTTCAACAGCTTGTTTTTCCGGGCATAGTCATTCAGGACGCGGGTTAGCGCTGAGCGGAACCCGGTAAGGTGGCTGCCGCCGTCTATGGTATTGACGCAGTTGGCAAAGCTAAGCGTGGATTCGGAAAAGCCGTCATTGTATTGCAGGGCTACCTCTACAACGGTGCTGTTCATTGTGCCGGTTATATAGATGGGCTGGCGATTTAGGACTTGCCTGTCCTTATTGAACCGGCCGACAAGGCTGGCTATACCACCTTCAAATAGGAACGTTGCCTCCTGGTCGGTTCTCTCATCTTTGAAGCTTATTTCCAGGTTCTTGTTCAGAAAAGCCAGCTCTTTGAGGCGCTCGCGGATTGTATTAAAATTATAGTTAATCTCACCGAAGATTTCAGTGTCAGCCAGGAAGGTGATAGTAGTTCCCGTTTCATCGGTATCGCCGATAGCTTCTAAGTCGCCGGTAGGATCACCCCGTTCATATTTCTGGCAGTAGATTTTCCCTTCACGTTTAACCTCGGCATTCAGCCAGGAAGACAGGGCGTTTACCACTGAAGCGCCAACGCCGTGTAAGCCGCTGGATACTGTATAGGTGCGGCCGCCGAATTTGGCTCCAGCGTGTAGCCGGGTCATCACTGCCTCTAGTGCTGAGGTATTGGTTGTCGGGTGAACGTCCACCGGTATGCCCCGGCCATTGTCGATAACTGTTACTGAGCTGTCTTCATGAATTATTACCTCGGTTCTGTCGCAATAGCCGGCCATTGCCTCGTCTATGCTGTTGTAGACAATCTCATAGACCAGATGGTGCAGCCCGTGTTCGTCGGTGCTGCCAATATACATGCCCGGACGGCGGCGCACCGCTTCCAGGCCATCAAGAATGCGGATATCCTCTGCAGTGTAGTCTTCGGATATATTGTTGTTAGCTTTTTTTGACATGGCTATAGAAAAAATCCTTTAAGAACTTCGGTAATTCTAGTTTGGACATAACGGGGAAACAGGCAACCTGCCAATCCCACATTTAGTGCCTGCTAATCCTAATAGTACAAGGGATTGCATTGACCTAATTTTACCACATCTTCCCGGAAACTGAAAGTCCCCCTCACTCTAGCTCTCCTAGGGGATAGAGAGGACTAATGAAAACTGTCGTGCTTGTAGCTGTTTTGGAGAAGCTTGATTATGCCTGGCCCCTTAAGGTCTGTGGAACCACAGCCGTCGCTGTCGAAATGGCGGCACACGGTGCAGGCCACGCTGTACTTGTTTAACTCGCTTATGTTTACGAAGAGGTCACAGTTCTCAGCGCTGCGGTCATACCATTCCTCGAGAACTTCTGCGGTCTGTGGGAAGTGAGACCTGAAGCTTCTGGAGATGAAGAAGCTGTAGCCAGTGGAGTTGCTTGGCGGGAGATAAATGCGCATTTGCAGCCTCTTGGCTATACTGAGATGTGGAACTCACACATACCGTTCTGTGGCAGTGTCTTCGGCATCTCGATATTTATGTGGTCGCCGGTCTTCTCTGCGGCAGCCTCAAAGCTGGCGAAGCAGAATCCTTTGCAAGGAAGGCCCTTTATGCCGACCTCCTCGAGCGCCTTATGTACAGCACAGGCAGAGACCTGAAGCACCAGCTCTTTGGTAGTTGCCCTGGATATATTCCAGCGGTCGGTAGGCCTCAGCCCAAAGATGGATAGCTCCACATATCTACCCAGGCGATGGGGGAATGATATTCCTGTCTGCTTGTATACCTTCTCCACCATCTCCCCGGTGCGGTCCAGATATTTGGTGTCAGCTAGCTCGATAGTGAGCTTCATCAACTTCTTTCCCAAATCCTCGAGAGCTTTGTATGCTTCCTTGTCATCCTTGCCTTGCAGGCTTCTGGCTGCAGTCGCTACATCGAACTTTTGAGTAATGTCCTCTACCAGACCTTTATCGGCATCGAAGAGAAGGGCTTTCCCTGGCTCTTCCAGGGTCAGCAATCTTTCCTTTAGTATCTTGCCATATTTCCAGCCAGTGGTCATTTCTTTCACACCTCCGTTCAGAAGCTCACCCGAATGGCGCTCTCGGGGCAGACACTAACACAGTCCATGCAGCCGGTGCATTTTTCAAAGCGGACTCCAGCCACGATGAACTGGCTCGGGTCTATTTCCTGGAACTTTCTAGGACCCACTTTGGTTCCCAGTCCCAGGACATGGGCTGGGCAGATGCGAAGGCACTTGCTGCAGGCGAGCGGGTCCTGGCACTTTTTATCATCTACGGTTATAGTTGGAAGCATTGTTCACCTCTCTGTGATCTTTTACCAGACATTGGCCAGTGCCGGTAAGCTGGTTCGTTCCACCATGGTTATAGCATCCTGGGGGCATTCCGTGGCACAAAGCCCGCAGCCAAAGCACTGGAACGGGTCGATATAAGCATTGTTTTGGGTGGCGGAGAAGCTCAGTGCCTTGAACTGGCAGCGGTGAATACACGAGGCGCAGCCGTTACAAAGCTCGTTGTCGACACGTGCAACATGATGCCCCTTCCACAGGAATTGTATGCCGTAGTCGGCGGTAGTTCTTATGGCGCTGCAGTCGGGATAGTCGCAGTTGCAAATCCCGCCGATGTACGGGGTGCCGAAAGTAAACAGGGTTTGTACCAGGCCCCTCTTGTTCATCTTGGTGACGGCATCCCTGGCTTCATCCGGTGTCAGGAACTGAATTCCCCCGCGATAGGTCTCAGGCCACCTTTCCCATTTATACATTCCCGGCCCCATACCCATGCAGGTAAAGTTATCCTCGTCGGGCAGGCCCAGCATGGAACGCCGGCAGGCGCAGGTCATAAGAGCGATGGGGTATATAATGTCTATAACCTTCAGCGTATCCTCCAGTGTAACAACCTGCCCGAAGTGTACAGTCCAGGCAAGCTGCTCCACATCATGCCTCATCTTGGCAACAGCCTCATGGTCTTTCCTGTCCAAAGCTTCCACGAAGTTTCGGTCGATAAGGGCCATTCCGCCGGCAACTACAGGGTTGGGCT
>MGOH01000046.1 GCA_001795315.1 Chloroflexi bacterium RBG_19FT_COMBO_48_23 | reverse complement strand
ACAACGAGGTCAGGAAGGAGATACCCAATATAAGCCTGGGGACTGTGTATAGAAATCTCAGGCTTTTGTGTCAGAACGGGGAGATTTTAGAGCTTGACCTTTGCGGTACTTTGAGCCGGTTCGATGCCAGGCAGGACGACCATTACCATTTCAGATGCCAGAAGTGCGGCCGTGTGTTTGATGTCGATGAGCCAGTGGATAAAAAGATTAATGGCAGAATAGCCCGAAAGACAGGCTTCAGGGTTATATATCATAAGCTTGAGTTTCGTGGAGTATGCCGGGAATGCCGGAATAGCTGATTGTATGGGAGGTGGTTTATGGCAAAAGCGGTAATAACATTGGATGAGCAGCAGGTAACCAGGCTGGAGCAGGTAGTTATTGACCGTGATGAGGAGGGTGCCTGGGAGCTTTTGGCTGAGATAAGGGCGAAGGTCAAGGCAACACAGGATACTCGCTGCGGCATAGAGAAGCTGCGTAAAGGCGTGTAGTGAGTATTGTTCGTATAAATTCCCCCCACCTTGACAATTAGTTTGTACCTCCTTATATTTGTATTAGAATCAATTGTCGACAGTGACTTATAGTCTTTTATTTAGTGGGTGACAGGAGGTGGGGTATTCCGCTTTTAATTAGCTAAACACCTCGATAGAAAATCAAAAGGAGGATTAAATGGCAAAAGAGATTAAAGTCTATTCTACCACTACCTGACCCTGGTGCATTAAAGTAAAGCAGTTGCTGGACGAAAACAAAGTCACTTATAAGGATCTTGATGTTGCTAAGGATAAAGTTGCCCGTGAAGAGATGCTCAACAAGACAGGGCAATTTGCTGTGCCCGTTATTGACATCGATGGTGAGATTTCCGTCGGCTACGACGCAAACTGGCTGAAGCAGAAGCTGAACCTTTAGGTTCAGGTGTCATTGCGAGGAGAGTAGCGACGTGGCAATCTCCAGAGATTGCTTCGCCTTCGGCTCGCAGTGACAGAGGTTGGATAAAATGTATGAGTTGATGATTATCGGCGGTGGTCCCGCCGGCATGACCGCGGCCGTGTATGCGGCGCGAAAAAAGCTGAATGCCCTGTTGCTGAGCAAAGATGTGGGGGGACAGGTCAACTGGACAATGGGGATAGAGAACTACATGGGCTACCAGATAATCGAAGGCCCGGAGCTTATAAAGAAGTTTGAAGAACAGGTAAAGCAGTTTCCTATAGATATGAAAATCGGGGAAGGTGTCAGCAGTTTATCTCGAATAAGCGGCGGCTTTGAGGCTAAGGCCGATGGTGGTAAGACCTATCAGGCTAAGGCAGCCATCATTGTCACCGGCAAGCGCCCCCGGCCGTTGAACGTTCCGGGGGAAGAGAAACTCAGGGGTAGGGGGGTTACTTACTGTGCTACCTGCGATGGGCCTTTGTTTGCTGATATGAAGGTGGCTGTTATCGGGGGTGGCAATTCAGCCCTGGAGGCCGTTGACGACATGGTCAAAGTTGCCGAGCATGTCTACCTGGTATCGCTGACTCAGATCACCGGCGACCAGATATTAATTGACAGAGTGAAGAGGGCAGGTAACCTGACGATGTTTCTGGAGCATGATGTCCTGGAGATAAACGGGGAAAAACTTGTTGACGGGATAAAAATACGGGATCTGAAAACGAAACAGGAAAAAGAGCTTCAGGTTGGCGGCGTTCTTATTGAAGTCGGGCTTATTCCAAACTCTGACCTGGTGAAGGGTATAGTTAATCTTAATCGTATTGGGGAAATCGAAGTTAATTGTAATAATGAGACCAGTGTGCCCGGGCTTTTCGCTGCTGGCGATGTCACCAGTGTCCCGGAAAAACAGATAGTTATTGCTGCCGGTGAGGGGGCTAAGGCAGCACTTCAAGCACATCGCTATCTGCAGAGGCTCGGCTGATTATATAAAGTCCTGTTGTAATGTTAATGTGAGACAAAAGTCGCAGACGGTGACTTTGATTTAGTCTAAATTAAGAGAATCAAGTGTGGGCAAGGTTTAGCAAACAATCTTCGCATCTTTGCAGAGCGGAGGGAGAGTAATGCAGTTAAAGGGAAGCAAAACAGAGGAAAATTTGCGCAAGGCTTTCGCGAGAGAGCTACATGCCCGGGCTAATTATACATACTTTGCCGAGGCTGCCAGAGAAGCCGGACTGGAGCAGGTAGCCGATATGTTTTTGACTACAGCTCAGAATGAAGCGGAGCATGCCGAGCATGAATTTAAATTACTTGGCCGCCTGGGTGGTACTGCGGAAAATCTGAAGATGGCTAATGGCCTTGAGCATGAGGAGGCGACCAGGTTGTATCCTGAAGCAGCCAGGGTGGCGGAGGAGGAAGGCTTTGGTGAAATCGCTGATTTTTTCCGCAAGATGGGCAAGGTTGAGGCGAGCCATGAAAAGAACTTCCATGAGCTGATGGAAGAACTGGATAAGGGGAAGGAATTTAAGGGTAGGACAGTAGGGCATTCGGCGATTGAGATGGCACAGCTGATGTTGCCGCACCAGACTAACCCTGCCGGTTTTGTTCATGGTGGCGAGTTGATGAAGCTGATGGATAATGCCGCCGGCGTGGTAGCCGCCCGCCATAGTCGGGCTAACCCGGTCACTGCAATGATCGAAGATATCAATTTCCTTAACCCGGTGCACGTCGGGGACCTGGTGCTGGTGCATGGAAAAATCACTTTTACCAGCCGCTCATCAATGGAAATCAGGATAGAAGTTGAGGCGGAGAATCTTCTAACAGGCAAGCGGCTCCCGGCCCTGACTGCCTATTATGTCATGGTGGCTGTGAGCCTTGAGGGGAAATCTGTTGAGGTGCCGCCGCTTATCGTCATTACCGAGGAAGAGGAGAGGCTGTTTAATGAGGGCCTGGACAAATATCAGGCGCGAAAGGCAAAATCTGGTAAGTGAGAGGAGATGTGTGGATGGGAAATGCAAAGCCTGAAAGAAAAGTTTATCTGGATTATATCGCTACCACACCGGTCTTGCCTGAGGTGATTGAGGCGATGCTGCCTTATTTTCGAGAGGTCTACGGGAATCCTCAATCACTGCATGCCTGGGGCGATGAGGCTCGAGAAGCAATAGAGAAAGCTCGGGAGCAGGTAGCTGCACTTATAGGTGGTAGCGCTGATGAGATAGTCTTCACCTCCAGCGGCAGCGAATCTAATAACCTGGCAATCAAGGGACTGGCTCAAGGCCAGGTTACCAAGGGAAAGCATATAATTGTATCCGCCGTTGAGCATTTTTCTGTGCTTCATGCGGCCAGAACCTTAGAGAAGGCTGGTTTTGAGCTTACTGTAGTTCCGGTGGATAAATATGGGCTTGTTGACCCCGATGAGATAGCTAAGAATATCAGGAAGGGCACGATATTGGTGTCCGTAATGCACGCCAATGGAGAGGTGGGTACAATTCAGCCTATCGCTGAAATAGGCAAGATAACCAGGGAGGCTGAGGTGCTATTCCACACCGATGCTGTCGCCAGCACAGGTAATATACCGTTGGATGTGAATAAACTGGGCGTTGATGCCTTAAGTCTGGCGGGCAACCAATTTTATGGACCCCAAGGCTCGGCTGCTCTGTGGGTGCGCAAAAGGGTCCGTCTTCTGCCGTTAATTGATGGTGGTGTGCAGGAAGGTGGACGCAGGCCGGGTACGGAAAATGTAGCTGCTATTGTCGGTATGGGCAAAGCTGCTGAAATAGCTGTGAAAGATATGCCGTCACGAATGAGCAAATTCTCTCAACTCAGAGACAGGTTAATAAGCGGCTTGCCGGCTGCCGTTGACCATACTATTCTTACCGGGCACCCAACTCACCGTCTTCCCCATCATGCCAGCTTTTGCGTTGAGTTTATTGAAGGTGAAGCCATGCTACTGCTGCTCAACAGCCAGGGCATTGCTGTATCCAGTGGTTCAGCCTGCACCTCCAGGGCTTTGAAAGCTTCCCATGTCCTTATTGCCATGGGTATTTCGCATGAAATTGCTCAGGGCTCTTTGCTATTTAGTCTGGGGGTAGACAATAATGAGGCGGACATAGACTATGTGCTGGAGAAATTGCCTCCTATCGTGGATAGGTTGAGGCAAATGTCGCCGTTGTATGCCAAATTCATGAAAGAAAAGAGGGGGTGAAGTGTTATGCCGATTTATAGCGACAAAGTGATGGACCATTTTATGAATCCCCGCAATGTCGGCGAGATTAAAGACGCCGATGGTATTGGTGAGGAGGGCAACCCGGTCTGCGGGGATATGATGACGTTCTACATCAAGGTGAAGGACAACCGTCTTGAAGACGTTAAATTTCAGACCTTCGGCTGTGGTGCCGCGGTTGCTGTTTCCAGTATGGTCAGTGAGATGGCTAAGGGTAAGACGTTGGAGGAGGCTGTGAAAATCACTCCCAGCCTGGTAGCCCAGCAATTGGAGGGCTTGCCTAAAAACAAATATCATTGCTCTAATCTGGGGGCGCAAGCTCTGCGAAGGGCAATTCGTGATTACGCCCAAAAGAAGGGAATCACCATCGAAGGCCTAGAAGAGAAAGGAGAAGAGGATGAAGAAAGTGAAGAAAACTAAGAAAGAAGAAGGTTGCCTCTGTCCTTACTGCGAAGTGGAACTGGCTGTTGCCAGCTGTCCCTTCTGCGAGGCTTGTGGCTCAATCTTCAGCTATTGTGTCAGCTGCCGGACAACAGTTACGGATGAAAAAGCTACTAAATGCCCTACGTGTGGTGAGCCGCTAAAAACGAAAGAGAAAAAGTAAGATAGCCGTATGATTTAGGAGCTAATTGTGAAAGCAGATGAAACTTTAGATTGCGTTGGACTTTATTGTCCAATGCCTATTGCCCAAACCGCCAAAAAGATGAAGGAATTGAAGCCTGGACAGGTGCTGGAAGTTCTAGCCGATGACAAGGGCATAAAAGAGGATATGCCGAACTGGTGCAAGACGACAGGCAATGAATTCCTGGGCATAGAGGAAGATAAGGAGATATACAGGGTCTTTGTAAGAAAATCAGCAAAGTGAGGGTAAGATGGAAGACGAACGTGGCAAGACATTAGAAGCGATTCAATTTGCTATTCAGATGGAAATCGATGGCAAGGCATACTACCAGAAAGCCAGCGGGGAAACTGGCAACAAGGTAGGCAAAGAGTTTTTTGAGTGGCTGGCTGGTGAGGAAGACAAACACCGGCAGAGATTTGAAGACATATATAATATTATAAAAAAACAAAAAGCCTGGCCTCGGGCTGACATCCAACCTCGGAAGGGTGACATACTAAAAACCCTGTTCTCCGAGGCAATGAGGGCAGTTGGTCCTACTGTGAAGGCGACTAGTACTGAACTTGATACCATAGATAAGGCTATGGAAATGGAGAACATGACTGAGAAATTCTACAGCAGACGGGGTGGAGAAGCTGCCTACCCTGCCGAGAAAAAGCTGTATACGTCACTGGCTGCTGAGGAGAGGGGTCACTTTCTGGCACTGGTGGACTATCGGGAGTACCTCATTGACCCGGCAGGATGGTTTCGCAAAGCGGAGCACCATTCCCTGGACGGTGGCTAAGGAGATAGTAATATGGAGTCGGATAATGTGTTGGAAATTAAACACCTGAGCGTGGTTGTAGGTGATAGAGAGATATTGCATGATATAAATTTGAGCATTAAAGCTGGTGAGACGCATGTGCTTTTCGGCCCTAATGGTAGTGGAAAGACCACTCTTATTATGGCCATAATGGGCTCTCCCAAGTATCAGGTAACCAAAGGCAGCATTATTTTTAAGGGCAAAGACATAGTCAGGTTGCCTATGGATGAAAGAGCCCGTTTGGGTATAGGCATGTCCCTACAGAGACCACCGGTTGTTCGTGGTGTAAAAACTCGTGATATGGTAACCGCCTGTGCCAAAGGGCGGGTGAGTGCTGAGACTATAGATAGTCTGGCAGAGAAAGCTAACCTTACGGAGCTCATGGACAGGGAAGTGAACTATGGGTTTTCCGGGGGGGAGATAAAACGCTCTGAGCTTCTGCAATTGTTGGCTCAAGACCCGGACCTGGTTTTGCTGGATGAGCCTGAATCCGGTGTGGACCTGGTAAATATTGCTCTTATCGGCGAGCTTATAAATGAACTTCTGCAGAAAGAACATCCTATACGTGACCGGAGACATGCCGGACTTGTTATCACCCATACAGGACATATCCTGGACTATGTCAACGCCCGCGGCGGATGCGTACTGCTTGATGGCAGGATAGTTTGTGAGGGAGACCCTCATGAGATTCTGGAGACGATAAAGCGCAAAGGCTACGAGGAGTGCAAAAGATGCGTAGCGTAGAGGCTGATAAGTCATCGAAAAAGACGGCCGAAGCAGCGGCATCCAAGCCGGCGGCTTTCGGTGATGACATAAATTTGGACAATTATGCTCATTCTGGGGATGAATTGCCTTATCAGGACGACCCATCGAAGTTGTCGACTGAAGCCAAGAAACAAATGGTACAGGTTGGCGTCACATTAGACGATGACAGCCAGCGCTCAGGGACAATCATTCAGATGGACCATTCCACAGTACATCGAAGGGCAAAGCAAGAGGGCATAGAGGTTATGAGCACCAATGAGGCCCTTGAGAAACATGACTGGCTGGCCGACTACTTGTGGAAAGCAGTGGCTGTAGACACCGATAAGTATACTGCCAGCGTGGAGTTGGGCCAGAGCAATGGCTATTTTATTAGAGCCTTGCCCGGAAGCAAGACGATACATCCGGTTCAGGCTTGCCTTTATCTGGGCAAACGTAACCTGGCACAAAAGGTGCACAATATCATTATCGCTGAGGAAAATTCTGAATTGCACATTATTACCGGTTGCACTACAGCTCCGAGAGAAGAACCGGGGATGCACATAGGTATTTCCGAGTTCTACATTAAACGAGGGGCTAAGGTTACCTTTACTATGATACACAGCTGGGCACCGGAGATAGCTGTTCGTCCCCGCACCGGGATAATCGTTGAAGAGGGTGGTGTTTTCCTGAGTAACTATGTGATTATGAAGCCGGTTCACTCGCTGCAGATGTATCCTGTGGCAAGATGCATTGGCGAGAATGCCTTAGTCAGATTTAACAGCATTCTGGTAGCGTTGCCCGGCTCGAATATGGATGTGGGCTCTCGGGTTCTGCTAGATGCCAAAGGTGCCAGGACGGAGATAATATCCCGGGCTATAACTACCGGAGGAAACATTTATGCTCGGGGTTATATAGAAGGAAACGCACCTGATGTCAAAGGCCATCTGGAGTGCCGCGGCCTTATACTGCGGGGGGAGGGTGTGATTCATGCCATACCAGAACTCAGGGGAACTCTTGCCGGCGTAGACCTGTCCCACGAGGCGGCTGTGGGCAAGATAGCCGAAGAAGAGGTGGAGTATCTTATGATGCGTGGGTTAACACGCGACGAAGCCACGGCTGCCATCGTCAGAGGTTTTTTGAGGGTGGACATAGAAGGCTTGCCGCCTGAGCTCAATCTTGAGATACAACGAGCTGTAGAAGCCAGTGAAAAAGAAGTCATCTAATTTAGGTTGACGGGGGTGAATAGTGAATCTGAAAGCGCTTTACAAATTGGGTTATGGTCTGTATGTAGTGTGTTCTAAGAAGGGGGACAAGCTTAACGGTCAAATTGCCAACACGGTCTTTCAGGTTTGTTCTGAGCCGCCTATTATAGCTGTGGCTCTAAATAAGCAAAATCTGACTAACGAGTTTGTTTCTGCGAGTAAGGTGTTTGCTGTCTCAATCATCTCTCAGGACACGCCTTTAAATTTCATCGGTGGTTTCGGCTTCAAATCGGGAAGGGAGGTAGATAAGTTCAAAGGTGTTGGCTATAAACTGGGTGAAACCGGCGCGCCGATAGTGCTCGACAATACTCTAGCTTATCTTGAAGCTAAAGTTATTAATCAGACAGAAGTTGGAACGCATACCATCTTCATAGGGGAGATTGTGGCAGCGGACGTGGTCAAAGAAGGTGAACCGATGACTTATGCTTATTATCATGAGGTTAAGCGAGGCACTACTCCTAAAACAGCCCCTAGTTATATTGAAGAGAAAAAGGAGGCGGCAACGAAGATGGCAAAATACAAATGCACTGTTTGTGGTTATATTTATGACCCTGAGCTGGGCGACCCCGATGGTGGGATAAAACCGGGTACACTTTTTGAAAAGATACCCGATGATTGGGTGTGTCCTGTTTGCGGTGCCAGCAAGGACCAGTTTGAGAAGGTAGAGTGACATGCGATTATGGCAAAAACCATAAGGAGGAGCTAAGGTTATGGCGGAGGGCAGGAAGGAAATCCTGAAAGGGTTGCTTAAAAAGCTGCATGAAGGTGCTGACCCTGAGCAGATGAAAGAAGAATTCAAGAGAACACTGAGAGATGTCCCACCGACTGAAATAGCAGCAGTGGAGGAAGAGCTTATACAGGAGGGCATGTCTAGGGAAGAAATACAGAAATTCTGTGATGTTCATTTTGCCGTTATAAAAGAATCGCTGGACAAAGAAAAGAGTCTGTCTCCCGACGGACACCCAATCAATATTCTTATGGAGGAGCACAAGATGCTCCTGAAATTTGCCGATGCGCTCAAGGGCGTTGCCGCAGAGATAAAAAGGGCAAGTGATTTTGCTGCTGTCAGTGGACAGATTGAGCGCTTAGACGATATTACGCACAATTTAAGGGACTCGGAGAGCCACTACGTCCGAGAAGAGAATGTCCTTTTCCCTTCTCTTGAGAAACACGGCATAACACAGCTCCCGGCAATTATGTGGATGGAACATGACAGAATAAGAGATATAAAGAAGAGACTTTACGGACTTATGGGTAGGCGCGGAAACATGGCTTTTCAAGACTTTGCTAAGCAATTGGATGAAGTAGCATTGGTTTTGGCTGAGATGCTATCGAGCCACTTTTACAAGGAGAACAACATTCTGTTTCCGACTGCTCTACAGATTATAGATGAAAACGAGTGGTCTGACATAAGACATCAATTCGATGAGCTCGGTTATTGCTGTTTTACTCCTGGATTGGCAAAAGTGACCGCAGGGAAAGGTGTAGCACCAGCTCCCAAGCCTGAAGTAGAAGGCATGGTTTCTTTCGAAACTGGTGCTTTATCGGGGAGGGAGCTGGAGGCCTTGCTTGATACCTTGCCGGTGGACGTCACTTTTGTGGATAAGGATGACACAGTTCGATATTTCAGCCAGTCCAGGGACAGAATCTTCCCCAGAGCTAAGGCAATCATCGGGCGAAAGGTTCAGCAATGCCATCCTGAAAAAAGCGTCCATGTTGTCAGCCAGATATTGGAGGACTTTAGAAGCGGCAAGAGGGACGCAGCCCAGTTCTGGATTAATCTGAAGGATAGATTGATTTATATTCGGTACTTTGCTGTTCGTAAAGACGGAGAGTACCTGGGTTGTTTGGAAGTTACTCAGGATATAAAGGATATAAAGAAAATCGAAGGTGAAAAGAGACTGCTGGATTATTAAAGGAGGGGCAAAGTGAAACCGAGAGAGATAAGGCGTGGGATTTACTGTGTAGGGGCAATTGATTGGGACAGGCGGCTTTTTGATTCGCTTATACCGCTTCCTGATGGCACCAGCTACAATTCATATCTGATAAAGGGCAGTGAGAAGATTGTTCTTATAGACACGGTAGACCCGACTATGGGGCAGGTGCTGTTAGATCA
>MGOH01000045.1 GCA_001795315.1 Chloroflexi bacterium RBG_19FT_COMBO_48_23 | reverse complement strand
CTGCCTACCCATTCTACATGAGCACGTACGAAATCATAAGCAGTTTGTAGATTTGGCTCCAGTACTTTCTTGCGCTTTTCTAAACGTAAACTGGTAATCATAGAGGGAATATCTATAGCCAAAGGACAGTTCTGCCGGCACTTCTTACAGCTAAGACACAGGTTAAGACCTTCATCAGCCTCTGAATATGCCTCTCTGTTCAGCGCAGAATAAACTATCCCTCTTCCACCCAGATGGCTACCAACTCCAAATCTAGTACCATAGACTCCATAAGCCGGACAGACTAACAGACACTGGCCACAACCTATACAGTGGAGCAACTCCTTATAATCGCTTTTGGCTATATCGCTCCTGTAATTATCAACCAGAATTAGACAGAGTTCCCTGGGGCCATGCACACCTTTAATTAACTGCTTTTCAATATCAGCGGTCTGGCTCGTGCCGCTGATTATATTTACGAACGATGTCGACAATGAGCCAGTGGCACAAAATGTCTGAAGCTTTACCATATTCAAAGCTTCTTCAATATTGGGATATATCTTATCTATTCCGGCAATGACTATATGTTTCTCGGGGCGCATGGCTACCTGTATGATATTGCCCTCATTATGCAGCAAGAGTACGGCCCCTTCTTCGGCAGCAATGGCATTAGCCCCGGTGATACCTATTGCGGCTTTATCTACATGCTCAGATATCTCATCCTTTATCAGTCCAACTATTGCCTGGGCAGTGGGCTGTACCTTCTTCCCAAAGTGAGCAGAGAGGATCTTGGCTATATCATGCCTGGTGAGATGGCTGGCCGGCCCTGTAGGATGCGACGGCACATCACCGCAAAGCTGGATTATTCTGTCCCCGATATCGGTCTCGATAACCTCGACGCCAGCCGCTTCCAGCGCTCCAGTCAAACCGATTTCCTTAGTCAAGTTCGATTTCGATTTGACCACCATCTTACTATCACTAACCTCACGGATAACCAGTGCTACCGCCTCCGCCTTGCTATCCGCCCTGTATACCTTGATGCCATTTTGGCTCAGGTTCTCCATTGCCCGGTTTAGAAGTGCCTCATTCCCAACAGAACTCTCACGCGTCTGCCTCAGCCTTTTCTTCCGGTCTTCGAGGTCTGGTATCCTGCGGATGTTTGCCTTTTGCCTTTTTTTGACCACAGTAAAAGCCTTTCTCATAGCTTGTACACGCCGCGCCTTTTGTAAACGGCTTAGCTCGGTTGGCTCAGAATTGCGCGAAGAGAAAGATGCTTCACCCATAACTATCTGCCAGCAACTTAATCTAAATAAGAACGTGGCAAATTATAGCAAATTTGCACGGAGAGGAACTGCTCAAAATCATATACGGTGATTTCATTACTCTCTACGAATCTGGTATCATGTTAGCTAAGTTAGCTGATAAGAGAGGGCACATACTGCTCCAAGCAGCAGACGAAATTCAAATTGGGGAGCGTTTGGGTCCCGGTGGGCTTCGCGGACTTCAAATCCGTCGGGAGGCATTAGAAATGTCTCTGGTGGGTTCGACTCCCATACGCTCCCGCCACAACTTCAACACATACTGAAAGCAAGCACAGATAGGAAAGGAAGTAATCCCGGAGAAAATACCAAGCTGAGTTACAGGAGAATTTTAGGCAGGCTTTTACCTTAGAGCACAGCGACCGATGAAACAGGCATCACATTAATTGCCATGCAAAAACCCAGAAAAGCAGAGCTACGACTAGGAAGCCGCCCATGACACTTATAAGCTCTTTGACCATCTTGTATTCCTAATTTATAGTATCCTGGAGTTATGGCAAATACCACACACAGGCCGTAGCCACAATGGCCAAGAGAACGGCAACGTCAACGACCATGCCACCGAACATCCCCAACAGCTTCTTATCACCTCTCAGGATAGCCAAAAACTTTTTACTTCTTCTCATTTCTTCCTCCTTACCATAAATTGCAGCTCCTAATCGGCTCGCCACTTACATTCTTATTTTCACACACCCTAATCAGCAAAACATGATGAATTCGTACTGTTTCACAGAAACACTTAGGTACCATGAAGATAAAGACATAAGTACCATGCCATGCCTGATTGCGAAATAAACCGTATGGAAATATGCAGGGACAAGGCTTTAGGTTATCCGTTCCGGAAAGTCTTGATTCAAGTGACTATAACACTGGTGTAGCTGCTATGGTCAAATTTTGATAATGGAATAATATGCGATAATATATATTAAGGAAGAGAAAACGGAGTGTAAATTGCAGCAAGCATTCCCATGTCCAAAATGTGGTACTCCAGTCCCCGTGGGGCATCGATTCTGCCGCACCTGTGGCCAGCAGTTCGAATACAGATGTCGCCACTGCGGTGCTGCTGTTAAATCACTTTCTGGGTTTTGCACCAATTGCGGGGGACAGCTACACCAGCAAACACAACCACCAACAGAGCCTGCAGCTAAGGAAGTCGTAGGAACCCGTAGAGAGGAAAAAAGCAGACAGGTAACGGCAATGCCTCAATCTGTAGGCCATGTTGGTCGGTATCTTATCCTAGTAGCTACTATCATCTTCATGGGAGCAATTCTTTACATCATTGGCACAGGCTCGCAAGGAGAAACATCTAACTGGTTCGGTGGCAGCTTCATCTTCGGTGGCCAATCCCCACCCTCAACACCACCGAACACAGACGTCCAGCAAGAACCGCAGCCAGATTCTGATTTACCCAAATACACCGCTGACCAAGTCATAGCTGAAGCAAAAAAAATTAGTCCCCATTGTCGATTGTCCACCAGGCGAACCGGCTGAGTTAGCCCCAGTTGTCCTCCGTATGAGGACGCCGAACCGATTTTTACTGCTGAGTATCTAGGTGATGGAATGTGGAGTATTTTTAAAACCTGCCCCATAAACTCAGAGTATGATGGCTCCTGGTATTTCTTCGAGGACAACGGTCAACTGATAAAACAGTACTAGTTATCTCAGGACTCGTTCATCACCAACACGGCGTGTGAGCTTTTTCTCGTCCATATATTCCAAAAGTGCCTGGGCATACTTTCGGCTCGTGCCCAGCATATCCCGCACCTCAGCAAGGGTCACTTTACCTTTTGACCTGGCATAAGCGATAACTTTATCCACCATTTCGCTATAGGCGGAAGCGGAAAAGAACACGCCATCGCTTGCCTTTACCACCTGGCGCTGCTCAATAAGCAGGTTGAGCAGGTCAGGTTCAAGTATTATATCACCTGGTGGAGAATAAGGATTCTGGTTCAGGGCACGAAGGAAAGTGTCAATTTTTGCCTGCTGCTGCTGAGAAAGCTGAACTCGGTAAGAAGAAAGACGGACAATTGCTCCCTCTTCGGTTAGAACTCCATCATCGAAAAGCTTCCGTAACGCGGGGGAATTTGGCAATAGTCCCAACTTACTACTCAGCTCTCCCTTGGACATGCCAGAGCGAGTGGGGAATCTTCGATGATAGTTTTCTACCACAGATTCCGCCTTCTTAACAAATCGTCCCCAGCCGGAATCTGTAAAAAGAAGGTTCTGTCCTCCATGACCTACTGCCACTACCCTTCCTTTTTTAATAAGTTCATCAACAACCCCTTTTGCCTCATCAGTCGCCAGGTCACACTGAACTGTCAGTTTCTCAAATTCCAAGGGCTGATTAGCCTCCAGTGTAGCAGCTACAACATCTTCTACCATGCCCTCCCCCCTAACCTTCAGGCTTTGGATTATAGAAGGACGAAATCGTCGATGTCTCGGTGCATGCGAACTAACGATCAAACCACCTCCTAAGGTATCCATAGGCGAACGGATAATGAAATGGTCGCCCTTAACCAATGCCACCGGTTCATCCAGGGCGAATTGTGCCCAGGAAATATCCCCCGCACCTAGTTTCTCTTTCTCCAGCAGATGAACTTTGGCTATCACCTCGGCAGCACCTGTGAAAAAGCTGACGACAGCACCGTGGCGCAGAGGATGTTTTAGGTCTGAAAGCATGCGAAGCTTTACATCTACTCGATCTGTCGGCACCAGCCAGCCTGGCGAGGTTAGCACATAACCACGCTCCAGTTTAGACGTAGCCACACCGGTTAAATTGGCTGCAACACGGCTGCCCGGATTAGCAACATCAATGCGAGCTTTGTGAGTTTGCAATCCTCGTAATCTAGTTTTCAATCCTGAAGGAAGAACCTCGATTTCCTGCCCCACCGATAGTGAGCCATCGATTAACGTCCCAGTAACTACAGTGCCAGAACCAGATATAGTAAAAGCACGGTCTATCATAAGTCTGGGCCTGCCGATATCTTTCCTAAGCTCAGCAGTTGCCAGAACCTGGTCTACAGACGAAATCAGTTCCGGCAATCCCTCACCGCTTACTGCCGACACAGCAAGAACAGGCGCCCCAGCCAGTGTAGTCGACTCTATTAGTTCTTCAACTTCTAGCTTGACCAGACTCAGTAATTCTTCATCCACGAGATCCTTCTTGGTGATTACCACAATGCCTTTAGTTATGTCAAGTAAGTCAAGTATGGCTAAATGTTCTCTTGTCTGAGGCATTACTCCCTCGTCAGCAGCCACAATGAGCAGAGCTAAATCAATACCACCCACGCCAGCCAGCATGTTCTTAACAAAACGCTCATGCCCGGGAACATCAATAATTCCAACCTCCTGGCTTCCTGGCAGTTTCATCCAGGCAAAACCAAGGTCTATGGTCATGCCTCGTTCTTTTTCTTCACGCAGCCGGTCAGGGTCTATCCCCGTCAGTGCATTTATCAAAAGCGATTTGCCATGGTCTATATGTCCAGCAGTGCCTATAACGAACATCCTGCTTCTCCTGCACGCTAATTCAAAAACTATATAAATGCTTCCATCATTCGACTGGTGACAAAATTAGAAATGTAAATTGCAGCACCATTATTTCAGGCTAGCAACTGCACTTCTCAGTGCCAGCAAGACAGTGTCATCTTCTTCGGGAAGAACTGTCCTCGGGTCGAAGAGCAAGACATCGTCGCTAATACGCCCGATAACCGGTGGGTCATAGTGCCGCAATTTTCGAGCTAATGAGAGAGCTATGTTTCTTCGACCAACCTTACCCTCAATAGCAACAAGCCTGGTAGGAAGCGTACTCCCAGGGAGACTGCCGCCACCAACCATGGTCTCACCTTCAATCACTCGGGCTAAACCACCAAGGTCTTGCGCCCAGAGTCTGGCTCGTTTTTCAACCTCGTCCAGCGGCATAGAAATCATACGCCAAACTGGAATTTTCTCCAATGCCTCGCCTTTCAGGTAAAGAACCGACGTAGCAGCCAATCCGGCAAGTCTTATTTTGTCAACGCGGAGCGCCCGCGCCAGAGGATGTCTTCTAAGTTTATCAACGAGTAATTTCTTGCCGACGATAATCCCCGATTGAGGTCCTCCTAAAAGCTTGTCGCCGGAAAAGCAAGCCAGGCCAACGCCAAGCGAAATGCTCTGTTGCACCACAGGCTCCGGGGCAAGTCCAAACATGGCTGTATCCAATAGACAACCACTGCCAACATCATCCAGTACAGGGATGCCATGTTTATCACCAAGAACGACCATCTCCTCAAGGGCAACCGAATGAGTAAAACCCTCGACTCTGAAATTGCTGGAGTGGACACGCAAAAGTGCCGCCGTTCGTGGTCCGATAGCCTGCTCATAGTCATAGATATAGGTACAGTTAGTTGTGCCAACTTCTACTAACTTTGCACCGCTCTGCCTCATAACATCAGGTATACGAAAGCCACCGCCGATTTCAACAGCCTGACTTCTGGAGACAATAACTTCTTTTCTTTTAGCTAAGACAGTGAGAGCCAGTAATACTGCAGAGGCATTGTTATTTACCACCAGTGCCGCCTCTGCACCGGTCAACTGGCAAAGAAGCTGTTCAATGTGAACATCACGAGAGCCTCGTGCCCCACTATCAAGATCAAATTCCAGGTTGCAGTAGCCCGTGGCAACCAGCCCCATAGCCATAGCCGCCTCTTTACTGAGCGGTGCCCTACCCAAGTTGGTATGAATTATAACCCCACTCGCATTTACAACCGGGCGCAGGCTGAGCTGTTCCAATGCTGCCACCTGAGAGCAGACAGAATCCACAATCTCATCCAGGGAAGGGCTTGTGCTGCCACTCGTGATAGCCAGGCGGTCCGCCTCAAGTCGCTGGCGAACTATGCCAACAATCAGGTCATGAGGATAAAGCTCTCGAAGCCGTTTGATTCGCTCATCAGAAATCACTTTATCCACGCTGGGAAGGCGGCGAAGTTCACTACCCATAATGCACAGATATTCTACTATACTTAGAACGAGTTTCAAAGCTGGCAAGAGATTCTTCGCTTAGTTCAGGATAAGGGAAGGACTAAAGATAGGTATTCAGACCTGTACGCCACTTTGCCTCTTTAGTTCGGCCAATGCTACAATACGCACAAATGAACAAAAGAATAACGCCCCGCCTGACTGAAAGCGTCACTGGAGCCGGCTGAGCTTCCAAGTTAGGTCCGGGAGACCTAAACAAAGCCTTATGCGGCTTGCCCTTGATAGCTGACAAGAATGTAATTCGGGGCATGGACAGCCTGGATGACGCCGGCGTTTACAAACTGAGCGATGAACTGGCTATCATCCAGACCATCGATTTCTTCACGCCCATTGTCGATGACCCCTACGATTTCGGGCAGATTGCCGTCGCCAATGCGCTGAGCGATGTCTACGCTATGGGCGGTAAGCCTTTGACCGCTATGAATGTGGTCTGTTTCCCAATAAAGAAGCTGGACATCTCAGTCCTGAAAGATATGCTCAAGGGTGGAATAGACAAGATGAAAGAAGCTGGCGTGACACTTGTCGGCGGACACAGTATAGACGATGCCGAGCTAAAATATGGGCTTTCCGTCACCGGCACTGTTCACCCTGAACACCTGGTAACAAACTCCGGAGCTAATGCCGGAGACAAACTCATACTAACCAAACCTTTAGGCACCGGAATCATCAGCACTGCCCTGAAAGCCGGCAAGGTCAGCAAAGAAACTGTAGCCAAGCTGACAAAATGCATGGCATATTTGAATAAAAAAGCCTCGGAACTGATGCAAGAGACAGGAGTTCACGCCTGCACTGACATAACCGGCTTCGGATTTCTCGGGCATGCCTGCCAGCTAGCTCAAAACAGCCATGTAGGCATGAAAATCAATTCGGCCTCGGTTCCTGTCTTCACAGAGGTAGAGGAGTTCGCCAAGGCAGGGCTTTGCCCCGGTGGCTTGCATAGAAACAGAGAATTCTACGGCAAAATGGTGGTATTCTCTAAACAGTTACCCGATTACACACAGGATATACTCTTCGACCCTCAAACCTCAGGCGGCCTGCTCATCTCGCTAGCTCCCAAAGATGCAGAATTACTGCTTAGCAGATTGAAAAAGGCAGGCGTGTCCGATGCAGCCATAATTGGAGAGATAATCAGCAAACCAGTGGGCAAGATACTTGTAGAGTAACAGAGAGTACAACCATACAATTAGACGGACTTTGCCACAAATCAGAGTTCATTTGTTATTCAGCTATAAAGAGCAAAACGCCTTAATGTTAGCTATGCCAGCAGGCAATTATTACAGTGAATAAATTTCCTTACCGAAGGTGTGGACCCAGTTCTTTTGCAGAGCCTCTATCGCTTCCTTGGTCTTGTCCACGCCGATGATAACTACAGGCTGACCGCTTTCCCCCTTACCTAAGTAGGTATAAAAATAGCAAACGTTTATGTTTGCTTCACGCAGAGGCTTCAGTACAGCCAGAAGTCCACCGGGATGGTCGGGAACTTCCACCGCAATGACATCGGTTTCATGCACCGAATAACCATGACTCTTGAGCACATTAGCCGTTTTTTCCGGGTTATCAGCAACAAATCTCACCGTGCTAAAATCAGATGTGTCAGCTACCGAAATAGCTCTGATATTTATCCCCTCCCTACCCAGGCATTCACTCACAGCCAGGAACTTACCCGGCACATTCTCCAGGGTTATTGAAATCTGTTTCACACACATAATTCGCTCTCCAAGTTAAATATAACTCAACATCAGAATAGCTCGTATCCTGATTTTAAGGCTTTTTCATTGATGGCAACCAGCTTTTGTTTCTTGCCCAGCGTGGACTTTAGCGCATCAATAACGCTGTCAAGTGAAACAAGGCCGCTCTTTTTGATGAACGCACCCAGCATTACCATGTTGGCAGACCTGGGGCTCTCCAACTTTTCTGCAATGCTATTCGCCGACACGCCAACAACGTTAATATCACCCCTTGAGATTTCAGATTCTACCAAAGAGGAATTGATAAAGAACAGGCCACCCGATTGAATCTGATTCTGGAATCTAACTACAGAGGGCTGGTTCATGGCAATAACAAATTCCGGCGATGAAGCAACCGGAGACGCAATCTCGTCATCGGATATAACCACT
>MGOH01000044.1 GCA_001795315.1 Chloroflexi bacterium RBG_19FT_COMBO_48_23 | reverse complement strand
AAGCTAATTTATTACGGACAACTAGGATAGGGGGATCTGAATAATTGCTAGCTGATTTCGGTTATATTGGTATATTGCTCATCGTAGGTATACTATTCATGGTTACCACCTTGCTTCTACCTGTCACTCTTAGCTTTTTCAAAATCGTCCCCAAGAAAAGCAATCCAACTAAGGCCTCCACTTATGAGTGCGGCATGGAAACTATTGGCAAGACCTGGGTTCAATTCAATTTTCGCTATTATTTCTTTGCTATCCTGTTCGTTGCACTCGACGTGTTAACTGTGTTTTTGTATCCCTGGGCAGTAAATGTTAAAGGGCTGGGCTCGTTTGGGCTGATTGCGGTGGCTGTTTTCTTCGTGATTCTCATGGTGGGTTATATTTATGCCTGGCTAAAAGGAGCCCTGGAATGGAAATAGAAAAGTATTCGATGGCAACGTTGAATGAGATTGATGCCGCTGAGGGCTTAAAAATTAACTCGCTTATGGCAGCCTCCCAGAATCCTATCCCTGACCCTGATAGCTGGCTCGATGAGGAAATCAGGCGTAATGTTCTTGTTACTACGGTGGACTATGTGCTTGATTGGGCGCGGTCGCGGTCGATATTTCCGCTTATGTTCGGGTTAGCCTGCTGCGCATTTGAGATGATTGGTACGGCGGCTTCTCGTTTTGATATCTCTCGCTTCGGTATGGATATCTTCCGCTGGTCGCCTCGCCAGGCTGACCTGATGATTGTCGCCGGAACGCTTACCTGGAAGATGGCACCGGCGGTTAAACTGGTATACGAGCAGATGCCTGAACCTAAATGGGTGATAGCTATGGGACAGTGCAGCATCAGCGGCGGGCCCTTCAAGGAGTCATACAGCGTTGTCCCGGGCGTCAATCGCATAATTCCGGTTGATGTCTATGTGCCCGGGTGTCCGCCTCGCCCTGAGAGCTTGCTTTATGGCATAACGAAGATACATCAGAAAATCGTCAAGGAGAGTATAAAAAGAGCGTGACCACGGCCTTAAATTGTGAGCAGGTAGCCAAAAAAATAATCAAAGCGTCCCCTGGTGCAGTTGTTGCTGCTGATATGGCGGCTGTCGTTGTCAAGAGCGAGTCTCTTTATCAGGTAGCGGAGTTTCTGAAAAATACACCGGCGCTTGATTTTGACTATCTTGCAAACTTAACTGCCGTCGACTACATTGATTATTTTGAAGTTGTTTACCATTTGGTTTCATTGCAGCATAACCACAGTCTGGTCGTGAAGACCAGATGCCGTGATCGTGACAAGCCTGTAGTGCCTTCAGTGGTCAGTCTATGGCGCTCTGCTGATTTTCAAGAGCGGGAAATCTATGACCTTATGGGTATCGTCTTCGATGGGCATCCTAATTTGAAGCGTTTGTTGCTCTGGGAAGGATTTGTTGGGCATCCGCTGCGGAGGGATTATCTATAGATGGCGATAAGAACTGAGCCTTTTATTCTTAATGTGGGACCTCAGCACCCGTCAACTCATGGTGTCTTTCGCATGAGGGTTACCCTTGATGGTGAAGTGGTTGTTGATTTGGAACCTGTTATCGGTTACCTTCATCGGGGCATCGAGAAGTTGGGAGAGACCAGGACATATACCCAAATAATTCCTCTAACCGACAGACTTGACTATGTAGCCTCCATGACTAATAACTTTGCCTATGTACTGGCTGTGGAAAAGTTGGCAGGGATAGAGATTCCCGAGCGGGCTGAGTATCTTAGGATTATCATGGCCGAGTCGATGCGTATTTCGAGCCATCTTATGGCAGTCGGCTTTTTCCTTAACGACCTTGGAGCTATGATGACGCCGGTATTGTATATGTGGCGGGAGAGAGAAAAGCTTCTGGATTTATATGAGATGGTTTGCGGTCAGCGGCTTACCTACAATTATATGCGCATCGGTGGAGTTAGCCACGATGTTCCCGAAGAATTTATGCCGGCTATGAAGAAGTGGGTGGCTGAAATGCCGCGTTTTATTGACGAATATGACCAGCTTTTAGCTCAGAATGAGATTCTATTGGCAAGGAGTAAAGGGGTTTGCATTTTGCCCAGAGACACTGCCATAAACATTGCAGCCAGTGGCCCGGTGCTTCGAGCCAGCGGTGTTAAGTGGGACCTGCGTAAGGTTGACCCTTATTCTATTTATGACCGTTTTGACTTTGATGTACCGGTGGGCACTGTCGGCGACAACTATGACCGCTACTGGGTGAGAATGCAGGAGGCTAGGCAGAGCGTTCGTATTTTGGAACAGGCAATAGCGCAGTTCCCTGAAGGTGAGGTTTGTGCTGAAGTGCCTCACTTGCTCCGCCCGCCGGTCGGTGAAGCCTACGGGCATATAGAAGCACCGAAAGGTGAGCTTGGCTTCTATCTGGTAAGCGATAATTCTATAGCTCCTTATAGATTTCATATACGTCCGCCAACGCTGATTAATCTGACCGCCTTGAAGGACATGGTTATCGGCTGGAAAGTGGCCGACTTGATAATTACCTTCGGTAGCATTGATGTTTGTCTGGGGGAGATAGACCGGTAATGACATTACTGGAACAATTCCAATTGTGGTTAGGCGGTATCTGGCCGGGTTGGGCAGCCTATATCGTGCCGGGTATAGTCGGCATAGTGATTGTTCTTGCCTTTGTTGTGATTACGGTTATTATATTTATCTGGTATGAGCGGCGCTTGCTGGGTCGATTTCAGATTCGTTTGGGTCCAAACCGGCTTGGTCCCGAGGGGATTTTCCAGCCGATTGCCACGGCTTTGAAGATATTGTTGAAAGAAGACATTGTACCGGCTAAGGGTGATAAGGTGATTCACTGGCTGGCTCCTGTGATAGTCTTTGTGCCGGTGTTGATGGTTTTTGCTGTTGTACCCTTTGGCGAAAGAGCTATCTTAGCCGATCTTAATGTGGGCATACTTTATGTGGTGGCAATCAGCTCAGTATCCGCCGTAGGTATATACATGGCCGGGTGGGCGTCAAATAATAAGTACGCCTTGATAGCAGCTTTAAGGGCAGTGGCTCAAATGGTGAGCTATGAACTGCCGGTGGTTCTAGCCATTCTGGGTGTGGTGTTGATGGCCGGATCGATGTCGATGACTCAAATTGTGGCTTCCCAAAATCTTCCTTTCATCATATTTCAGCCTCTTGGTTTTATTATCTTTTTCCTCGGTACGGTGGCTGAGATGAACCGGAGCCCATTTGACCTCCTTGAGGCAGATTCTGAAATTGTCGCCGGCTACCATATCGAATATTCTGGAATGAAATTTGCCATGTTCTATCTCGGCGAATACGGTCATGCTCTGGCTTATGCCTGCATTATCTCTACATTGTTCCTTGGGGGCTGGCAAGGTCCCTTTTTGCCACCGATTATATGGCTTCTGATTAAAGTCGTGGCGGTGTTTTCGGTTATTGTGTGGATGCGGGCTACTCTCCCCAGATTGCGTGTAGACCAGTTAATGGCTTTTGCCTGGAAGGGTCTGCTGCCTATGGCCATAATTAACCTGTTTGTCATCGCTGCTGAAGTGCTGTGGCTACCGGAAATTACTCCCTGGATAATAGTGGCAATGAACTTTGTTTTTGCCGGTGTTCTAATAGTTCTATGGTCGAAGCTGTTTACCTTAGGAGGCGGCCGAGTTGAAGTTTGAAAGATATGGAATCGGCATAGCTAAAGGGATGGCGCTAACTTTTAAGCACCTGTTCCGCGCCCCGATTACGGTGCAGTATCCTGAGGAAAAGCTAGTCGTTTCCCGGCGCATACGAGGCAATGAGTTGGTGTGGTTTCTTGATAGATGTACAGGTTGTGCTACCTGTGCTAAGGCTTGTCCTCAAGGGAATATTGAGATTGTCACCCACGTAGGCAATGAGAATAACTATGTGGTTGATAAGTTTGAGATAGATACCGGGCGCTGTATGTTCTGTGGCTTATGTGTCGAGGCTTGCCCATACGATGCTCTGGCTATGGGGCGCAGTTATGAGCGGGCGCAGCATAGACGGAGACAGCTAATTTTAAGCAAAGAAGAGCTCCAGTTATCTGATGCAAGACAGCCCAGTGGTTATGCCCGACCGAAGATTGAGGCAACTCTGCCTAAACAGAATTTGCTTGTTTACTGGGACAGAGATGAAGGTGGGCAGAAATTGCGCTGGCTGAGTCTGAGCAAGAAGAGAGGTCGCGGTGTTTGATATCATTTTCTGGATATTGGCACTGGTGACTGTCGGCGCAGCATTGGCTGTAGTCGTCTTGCGCGATGTTTTTCGGGCGGCTCTTTCTCTGGTTCTGCTTTTCTTAACCATAGCGGTGATTTATATAACTCTTTACGCAGACTTTCTGGCGGTAGTGCAGGTACTCATTTATGTGGGGGCTATATCAATATTGATCATTGTGGCGATCATGCTTACACGTGAAGTTTGGCACGGTAGTCCACCGGGCAAGCTGCGTATTCCTGCCCTGGTGGTGAGCTTGTTGCTTTTGGGGACAATGGTGTTCACTGTGATAAGCACCAAATGGGAAACAAGTGGTGAGCCGCCTCAACAACCGACAACGGCAGCTATAGGTATGAGCCTATTTGGCGAGGGCGGCTTTATATTGCCTGTGGAAATTACTGCGGTGTTGCTCCTGGCGGCAGTGCTAGGTGCAATCGTGCTGATAAGGGAGAAATAAGGATGTCAGTTGGACTAGAGCATTATCTTGTTTTATCAGCGGTTCTTTTCTCCATCGGGTTATATGGAGTTCTGGCTAAGCGTAATGCTGTAGTCATTTTGATGTGCATTGAAATCATGCTCAATGCGGTGAATATCTCACTGGTTGCTTTCTCCCGCTACGTTGTGCCTATGTTGCTTACCGGGCAGATATTTGCCATATTTGTCATAGTGGTTGCTGCAGCTGAGGCTGCTGTTGGCATAGCTATAATAATCGCTATTTATCGCAGTCGCCAATCTGTTGATGTAGACAAATTTGACTTAATGAAATGGTAGTGAGCTAAGAAATGTGGGTTCAGGTTAAGAGTACACCTAATTTGATAATGGCTGAAATGTGGAAGGAGCTTTTTGAAGGTGAGGGTATACCTGCGCGTATTCTGCCTGACTCGGAGAAAAAGCCGGGCAGCGGTGGGTTGACTGGCTACCGCATCCTTGTGTCGCAGGAGCGGGTACATGTTGTCGAGGAGGTCTTGAGGAAACTCTAATGCCACATCAAGCTCCTTGGCTGATATTTCTATTGCCCTTCTTATCGCTTATCATTATTTCCTTTATTCTCAGGCCTTTCTTTAATAATCGTCCGAAGCTCGGTGGCTATGTCGCCATTGGTGCTATCGGAATTTCTTTTATCCTCTCTTTATGGGTGCTGTTGGAAGTCCTGGCTGCGCCAGGGCATAAGCTGGAAATACCCGATATACAGTGGTTAGTGATTGGTGACCTTAGCGTCCAGGTTGGGCTATTAGTTGATTCTCTAACTGCGGTTATGCTGGTGGTAGTCAGCCTGGTCAGCCTTATGGTTCAAATTTACTCTCAAGGCTATATGCATGGTGACCCGGGCTACCATCGCTATTTTGCCTTCATGTCTCTTTTTACAGCCTGTATGCTGGGCTTGGTTATGGCCGATAACCTCGTTTTCATGTTTCTTTTTTGGGAGGGTGTCGGCTTAGGTTCCTATCTACTCATCGGTTTCTGGTTTCATCGGCCTTCTGCTGCCAATGCAGCCAAGAAGGCTTTCATAGTTACTCGCTTTGGAGACTTCGGTTTTCTGGCGGCTATACTTTTACTTTTCTACAATACGGGAACTTTCAATATTGAGGAGCTGCATAGTTTAGCTATCGCTGGTGTTCTGGCTGGTACAACTTTAACCTGGGCAGCCCTTGGTATTTTCTCCGGCGCTGTTGGCAAATCGGCGCAGTTTCCCTTGCATGTCTGGTTGCCTGATGCCATGGAAGGTCCAACGCCAGTCAGTGCCCTAATACATGCGGCGACGATGGTGGCTGCCGGAGTCTTCCTGGTAGCTCGCTTTTTCCCGCTGTTCGAGCATTCCCATGCGGCCTTAACTACGGTCGCTGTCATCGGTGGTTTTACAGCTATTTTCGCTGCCAGTATGGGTCTGGTGATGACTGACATCAAGCGTGTTCTGGCTTATTCCACTATCAGCCAGCTAGGCTACATGATGCTGGGTCTGGGTGTTGGCGGTGTTGCCGTTGGAATCTTTCACCTGTTCAACCATGCCTTCTTCAAGGCTCTACTGTTTCTTGGTGCCGGCAGTGTTAACCACAGCACGGGAACTTTCGACATGCGGGAGATGGGTGGCTTGCGCAAAGCAATGCCATGGACTTACATCACCTTCCTAATTGCCTCATTGAGTATCGCCGGTATCTGGCCACTTTCGGGCTTCTGGAGTAAGGACGAAATACTGGCATATTCCTTCACTAATAATCCGATACTGTTCTACTTAGCTATAATTACCGTATTTATGACGGCCTTTTATATGTTCAGAGCAGTATTTATTACTTTTGGCGGTGAATATCGAGGTGGAGCCGCATCATCAAGCCACAGCGGGCATGGACATGGTAAGCTTCATGAATCACCGATGGTAATGGTTGTCCCTATGGTCATTCTGGCTGTCTTGTCGGTTGCCTCTGGATGGCTCAATGTTACCGGCTCATTCAGCCAGTTTCTGGGTCATGGTGGAGATGTTGAAGTACATAGTTTCATTGGTGGCTTCTTCGGTATGCTGACACATCCACTGCCATTGATATCGCTGCTGGTGGCGGGTTTGGGTATTTTCCTGGCCTATGCCATGTATAGCGCTAAGTGGCTTTCGGCTGAAGCTGTGGGCAGGGTTTTCAAGCCATTGCACACCTTATTTTCCCGAAAATACTGGTTCGATGAACTTTATGAGCGAGTGATTGTGGTCAGGGTGCTGGTTGATGGGATTTTTGCGGCACTCAGCATCTTTGACTCTCGCATTGTTGATGGAGCGGTGAACGGTGTTGCTAGAGGCACTAATGAAGCTAGTGGAGTTATGCGACGGACGCAGACAGGGCAGTTGCAGGCATACGGCATAGCCATTGCTATAGGTGTGATAGCGATTGCAGTCTGTTTTTATCTTTTTGGTTGAGGTAGAGAGATTTGAGTTTTCCTTATCTATCAGCAATACTCTTTCTCCCGGTAGTCGGGATAATAGTTATTGCCTTATTACCTAAACCACAGCAAAGGACTATAAAACTTATAGCCCTGGTATTCGCTCTGGCTTCGTTTGCTCTGTCAATAGCTGTCTTCTGCCTCTTTGACCGTTCTGGTGGCGTTATCGGGCAGATTCAATTTGAGGAGAAGCTCTCCTGGATACCGGCAATCAATGCCTTCTACCATCTTGGTGTTGATGGTCTGAGTTTACCTCTGGTGATACTGATGACATTCCTCGGCGTCTTGGCGGTACTGGTGTCGTGGAATATCCAATTGAGGCCTAAAGAGTATTTCATCTGGTTATTGCTCTTGGAGACGAGTATACTGGGAGTCTTTTG
>MGOH01000043.1:3925-4952 GCA_001795315.1 Chloroflexi bacterium RBG_19FT_COMBO_48_23 | reverse complement strand
CCTACTCTGATGCGGCGGACCTCCGTTACGGTAGCGCCCACTCTGAGCTTGTCTCCAATATCGTGGACAAGGCTTCTAACGTAGAATCCCGAAGACACCTCGCAGGCAATGGTGAAATAGGGAAACTGAAACTCCTTGAGCTCCAGGGAATAAATGCTCACCTTTTTTGGTGGTATATCTACACTTATGCCCTTTCTATCCAGTTGATAAGCTTTTTGTCCAGCCACTTTTTTTGCTGAAAACGATGGAGGTGTCTGCCAGATATCACCGGAAAACTCTTTCAATACCCTTTCCAATTCTTCTTTGGTTACTTCATTATCGCTTCGCCGTAACACCGTACCCTCAGAGTCGAAGGTATCAGTCTCAATGCCGAGGACAGCCTTGACTTCGTAAGCCTTGTCCAGCTTCAGGAATGAGGAGGCGTTCTTTGTGAATTTGCCGGTAAGGACAATCAAAAGCCCGGTTGCCAAAGGGTCTAGAGTTCCCGTGTGACCAGCCTTCACGTTGAATTTCCTCTTTATGTGCTCAACCACCCGGGAGGAGGTAGGCCCTTTGGGCTTGTCCACCAGGAACATTCTGTCCATCTCAGTAAGTATACTGGAAAAAGCCGATGCTTATCACTACCCATTCTGGGTTCTGTCATTCGAGGGTTTCTTGTCCTTGCGAGTAACGAGACTCCTGGCCTACGCTTCGGAACAGAGTTCGCAATTTCGCAGAGCAATGAGATTGCCCCGAAGAGTCTTGGCGTGGGATGAAAGTTGAAGATAAACATCAAGGCACAATGGCCGATTATTGATACAAAAGTCACATACAATAGGTGCGGCTGGTCATAAAATATACGTGTACTCAAAACTAGGGAGGTACGACCATGAGAAAAGTGATGACCAGCCGGGGTGTCTTGTTTCTCGCCCTTTTCCTAATTCTAGTAGGTATAGTTGTCGCTCGGGTAAGTGTGGCTCGTGACGTAACAAAGGGACTAGCATCTGTTGAGATTAGGGAATATGAAGGCGTGGACCTTTCGTCAATA
>MGOH01000043.1:3317-3901 GCA_001795315.1 Chloroflexi bacterium RBG_19FT_COMBO_48_23 | reverse complement strand
GAAATAGATGTAGAAAACTATACGCTAAGAATCACCGGCCTGGTAGGGAACTCTACAAGCTACACGTATGATGAAGCTGTTAGCAATCATCAACACTATAAGAAAGTCGTAACGTTGGATTGCGTCGAAGGATGGAGTGTGACTATTCTCTGGGAAGGTTTACTGGTCAGAGATTTGCTGGCAGAAGCGCAACCCCTGGCCAATGCTGAGGTGGTCATATTTCATGCCTACGATGGCTACACAACTTCTCTACCTATCGACTATATAATGAACAACAACATACTGATGGCAGACAAGATGAATGGTGTCACCCTTCCCCCTGAAAGGGGATTCCCCTTTCAACTAGTGGCAGAAAGCAAATGGGGATACAAATGGATTAAATGGATAACGGAGATCGAATTGTCCGACGATACTAATTACAGAGGTTATTGGGAAAGTCGAGGATACTCAAACAGCGCGGACCTGGATAAAGGCTTTTTTGGGATCTGAAAAACATGATTAATCAACGACTGATGAAAGGTACGATACACTGGCTATTGACAGTTGTGGTAATAGTCTATCTTATCACTGGATTTGGTATTACT
>MGOH01000043.1:2139-3306 GCA_001795315.1 Chloroflexi bacterium RBG_19FT_COMBO_48_23 | reverse complement strand
TGTTGAATCTCTAACCTTTGGATTATTGAGTAAGAGCCTGGCTCATAGTATTCACATGAATCTGGAAATTCCTTTCATAACTCTGTTAGTCTTGCATATCTGGATTCTGCCACTGCTGAAGTATTTCAAATTGAAAAACCTAGGAAGTACAATTACAGATCAATAAAGAATCGAGAAGAGCGGTCAGACGCGGCAGAGCAACCATGTCCGGCCTGTGGCTGTGCCATCGTGGGTGAAGGTTACAAGAAAAGGGGCATCAAATACTGTCATGGCCCCCGCGTTATAGGTACCGGGACGTGTGAGTGTGGATGCTGCCAGTCCGTGGAAGAAAAGAAGGGAAAACGTTAGGTTAGCTACATGGAACGTAATCTTTTTGCCGGAGGCTGTGGGGTTTTATGATTAATCGATTGACAAGCGAAGTCTCCCCTTATTTGCGTCAGCATGCTCATAACCCGGTGGATTGGTATCCTTGGGGTCCCGAGGCATTCGAGAAAGCTCAAAAGGAAAGCAAACCCATCTTTCTGTCCATAGGATATTCAACATGCCACTGGTGCCACGTGATGGCACATGAGTCGTTCGAGGATCCCGAAGTAGCCAGGCTTATGAATGAAGTTTTCGTGTCTATCAAGGTGGACCGTGAGGAGCGTCCCGACATAGACAACGTTTACATGAGCGTCTGTCAAATGATGACAGGCGGTGGCGGCTGGCCTCTCAGTATCGTCATGACGCCGGACAAGAAACCTTTCTTTGCTGCCACCTACATTCCCAAGGAGACCCGATCTGGACTGGTTGGAATGTTGGAGCTAATTCCACGCATCGGAGACATCTGGGCAACTCAGCGAGGCGAAGCGGTAAGTCTTTCTGGCCGAATCGCCGCCTTACTCCAACAGACCTCGCAGGCCACGCCCGGTGAAGAACTGGATGAAACGACACTGAAGCTCGCCTATGAGCAGCTTGCCAAACGCTTTGACGGGCAGCACGCCGGTTTCAGCGGCGCCCCGAAGTTTCCTGCCCCGCACAATCTCCTTTTCTTGCTCCGTTACTGGAAACGTGGCGGCAACAGGGAAGCGTTGGATATGGTCGAAAAAACCCTTCAGGCAATGCGGCGTGGAGGCATCTATGACCACGTCGGGTTTGGCTTCCACCGCTATTCGACAGATTCACAGT
>MGOH01000043.1:0-2095 GCA_001795315.1 Chloroflexi bacterium RBG_19FT_COMBO_48_23 | reverse complement strand
CAGGAAAAGAAGACTATGCAAAGACGGCGCGGGAGATTTTCGCCTATGTTCTGCGGGATATGACAGCGCCAGAAGGCGGGTTCTATTCGGCTGAAGATGCTGATAGCGAAGGAGAGGAGGGGAAGTTTCACCTTTGGACGTGGGAGGAAGTCAGGCATGCGCTTGAGAATGAAGGACTGGATTTCGTCGCCGAAGTATTCAACATCGAAAAAGACGGCAATTTTGTGGAGCAAGCCACTGGAAGAAGGAGTGGCGCTAACATTTTGCATTTAAGGAAGCCACCTGGAGAGCTCGCCTCCGACCTAAATCTATCTCAACACGACCTTCAAAAGCGCCTGGAGGTAATGCGGGAGAAGCTATTTACTTACCGCGAAAAACGTGTCCATCCTATGAAGGACGATAAGATTCTGGCTGATTGGAACGGACTCATGATTGCTGCTTTGGCGAAAGGGGCTCAGGCCTTTGATGAGCCTCAATATGCTGAAGCAGCCCAGCATGCCGCGAATTTTGTCCTCGGGAATCTGCGCAGACCAGACGGCCGGCTTTGGCACCGCTACAGAGACTGCCAAGCCGGCGTACAGGCAAATCTGGATGACTATGCTTTTCTAATTTGGGGTTTGGTAGAACTATATGAGGCCATTTTCGACGCAAAGTATCTTAAAGTTGCTGTTGATCTGACTCGCGACATGGTAAGCCATTTCTGGGACCAAGATGGTGGAGGACTCTATCTCACGCCCGAAGATGGCGAAAGTCTGTTGGTCAGGAAGAAAGAGATCTATGATGGCGCCATTCCATCAGGCAATTCTGTGGCCATGCTAAACCTGCTCCGTCTAGGGCGCATGACTGCGACACCCGATTGGGAAGTGAAGGCGGCGTTAATCGGTCGGGCTTTCTCCAGAAGCGTCAGGCAGTCACCATCGGCGCATACTCAACTCATGGTGGCTCTAGACTTCGCACTTGGGCCCTGTTACGAAGTGGTGCTCGCCGGCAATGCACGGGCCGAAGATACCAGGGCCATGGCAAAAGCGCTAAGAACACGGTTCCTGCCGAATAAGGTAGTGCTTCTCAATCCCGGTGAAAGAGACTCTCCTGAGACAGCTCAGCTTGCTGCATTCACCGGAAATCAACCGAGCTTGGGGGGCAAGGCCACAGCTTACGTTTGTCTGAATTATGCCTGCAAGTTGCCGACTACGGATATCAACAGGATGCTGGAATTGCTTGGCGCGGGATGACCATTTCGACGATTAAGTTCGGCTCGAAATAACGTCTTTCCTTCTGTCTTAGCGAGGGGCGAGATTCCTTGCCACGCTTCGGAACAGGCTCCGCAATCTCGGACAGCAACGGCGGGAAGAATAGAGATGTTCGTTTTCCTATGATACACTACAAACATGGTCAAGCTCACGTTCTACGGCGGCGTCGGGGAAATCGGAGGCAACAAAATCCTCCTGGAAGATCATAAAGGCAAGCTTTTCCTGGACTTCGGCTATCCCTATAGCAAGTATCGAACTTACTACGAAGAGTATTTGAAGCCTAGAGCGGGAGCCGGACTTCTCGACCTGTTAGTAATGGGGCTGCTTCCCCACCTTGAAGGCATTTACCGCACTGACCTGGAGACGGGGAACCTGTGGCAGCAGTTCCGCCGAGCCGAGCATTATCGCAAACTTGAAGATATAGATGGAATTCTGTTAACCCACGCCCATCTCGACCACTCCGGTCACATATCCTTCCTGAGAGAGGATATCCCGGTGTATTCCACTGCGACCACAGCCTTTATCGCGAAGGCCATACAGGACTCAGGAAGGGCAGATTTCGACCAGCAAGTATGCTACTTTACGCCCCGGGCGGAGGAGTGCCTGAAGGAATGGAAGCAGGGGGCTTATTTCGCGAGCGGTAGCGGTGATCGTCAGCGTCGCTTCTGTATTCCTGACAGGTCGGAGCTGAGCGAGGAAGCCGAGAGATTCTGGTTAGAGGTTATCCGCCGGAAAAAACTTGACTCACAACCGTTGGACGATATCGGCAAATGTACCTTTCATCTGCGGTGCTTCCCCGTGGACCATTCCATCCCCGGTGCCTGTGCCTGGGGCATTGAGACAAG
>MGOH01000042.1:7775-8011 GCA_001795315.1 Chloroflexi bacterium RBG_19FT_COMBO_48_23 | reverse complement strand
CCTGGCTTCCATGGTGAGCAAATCATCATAGCGGCTGATAACCTCAAAAATCCTGCCTCCCTCCGGGAAGAGCTTCATAAGCTCATAGGCATTATCCTGGATAGCCAGCGGGCCTTCCAGGTCAAAAAAGATTAAACTCATTAAAACCCTGCTGCCTTATTTACTTCGTCGCTTAGATCGTATCCTGATATCGGCTTTCCCTGGCAGCTAAATACTCTACCAGATTCTATTTTAAC
>MGOH01000042.1:885-7662 GCA_001795315.1 Chloroflexi bacterium RBG_19FT_COMBO_48_23 | reverse complement strand
CCATCTGCTTCCCGCCAGTATTTATCAAAAGGCTCACCTCTGATGGGATAGGTGCAATAAGTTATTACCGGACCTCTGTCCAATTCGGGCGTTACCAGATGCATCATTACTCCGGATTGCACAGCTTTATTCTCAATCAATGCCCAGATTACCTCCTGCCAGCTGCCTTTAGGACCTTCGGGGGTTGCTGGATGCAGGTTAATCATATCATATCTGTGGCACATCTCTTCACCAACGATAAGCATGTAGCCGGCAAGCACACACAGGTCCGGGTTGAAGCCATTTAGCCTTTTCATAACCTCTCTGTCATACTCGAGCCGCCATTTTGGTAATGTTTCACCATCTGTCTTGCCCCTTATATCCTGCAAGTCTTTGAATTTATTGGAGGAAAAGCAAATCAGTGGAATACGATAGCCTTGAACCAACTCAAAGAATAAGTCGCTCTCTTTCGCCTCACCAGGCTCTCGATTACTGAAGACGAAAACGATGTTGCCCTCGATCTCACCGTTGTTGATTTTTTGATATACAACTTGCAGAAGTTGTCTTGCCGCCTCATCCCTGCCGGTGGAAAACCAACCGATGGTCAACACGGTAATCTCTCCTAGGATAAGCGCTTCTTCAATTTATTCCAGGTGCTGACAAAATAAGCAGTCGGGCTTGACTTGTTGCCGGAGATTTTTCCTTTAGCCAGTGATGCCAGAAATTCTTCTTTATCATTGAAGTTCGGCATCTCAACATAGGCATTGCCTATTTCAGGAAGCGTATGCGCATCGCTGCCGGCACTGGCAAGTTTGCCATATTTCTGTACCAGCTGTGCGGCTTTAGTTGAACTACCCGGCGAAAGGCTACGGGCATTGAAGACCTCGATAATATCAACATCCGGCATTATGCCTTCGAATATCTCGTCTCGAAACACCGATACACGCAACCTGTCATATGGATGCGGAATACATACCAGCCCGTTCTGAGCTTTAATCTGAGCCACAGTTTCTTCTATGGACAATTTGCTGGGGATCTCCTGGGTGAGAAAGAATCCGATGACCTCACCATTTAAAGTCAAGATTTCCTCACCAACGATAATTGAAAATGGTGCCATTTCCTTAAGCTTTAGGGCTCCAGCAATAGTGTTATGGTCAGCCACGCCGAGACAATTTATGCCGACTTCCAGGCAACGCGAGATTATCTTCTCAAGAGGCATAGTACAATCCATAGAATAGGTGGTATGAATATGAAGGTCAGCTTTAATCAAAGATTCAGCTTACCCTCTCTAGATATTCACCGTTGCGAGTATCAACCTTAATAGTATCGCCAGTGTTTATGAAAAAGGGGACCTTAATACTAAGTCCTGTCTCAAGCTCAGCCGGTTTGGTGCCTGCTGAGGCGGTATCACCCTTGAAGCCGGGGCCTGTCTCGGTGACTTTAAGCTCCACTGAAACAGGTAATTGTACTCCTACGGATTTGCCTTTATGTGTCAGTATTTCCAGGTTAGACTCGTCTTTCAAATAGTTCAGCGCATCACCAAGCATCAATTTATCAAGAGTCATCTGCTCGAATGTCTTAGTATCCATAAAATAGTAGAGGCTGCCATCATTATAAAGGTATTGTGCAGGGCAACGTTCGAGAAAAGCTCTAGTGAACGTCTCGCTGGCCTGGAAAGAGCGTTCAGTTGTATGACCAGCGCGAAGATCGCGAAGCTTCAGGCGAATCTGAGCTGAGCCTCGCCCTATCTTAATATGCTGGTAATCCAGAACCTGGTATAACTGCCCATCCAGCTCAATAGTTATGCCTCTTTTTAATTCTCCAGCGTCAATCATAAGGTGACTGCCCTCCTAACAAGTGTGTGCTATCTTCTCCGCACTGGTAAGAGCTTTGATTTTGCCGTTCTCCATAACAACTGTATCCTCAATTCTGACTCCGCCCCAGCCAGCAATATAAATTCCGGGCTCTATGGTAAAAACCATGCCATCACTCAGCAAATCTGACGAATTAGGGCCAAGCCTGGGCGATTCGTGAGCCTCCAAGCCTACTCCATGCCCCAATCCATGCCCAAATGCATCTCCATAATTCGCCTGTTCGATAACTGTCCGGGCTAATTGGTCAGCCTGGTCACCGTTCATGCCAGCCACTATTGTTGCCAGGGCAGTTAATTGTGCACCCAAAACAATATCATAAATCTTAGAAAATGTCTTGTCGTCATTGCCTAGAAAAAAGGTCCGGCTCAAATCACTGCAGTAGCCGTTAACCCGTGCCCCCAAATCTATCACCACAGGCATATTTTCAAGAAGAGTCTGTTCTGATGGCCTGGCATGTGGCAAAGCCGAGTTAGGGCCGGAAGCCACAATAATGTCGAAAGGTACCGCCTCGCTGCCTTTCTCTCGGAGGAATTTCTCCAACTCCCAGGCTACATCTTTTTCACTCACTCCGGGACGGAGCACTAATTTGGCATGGTCGAAAGCAGCATCAGCTAGCTTAACTGCCTCGGCTATGGACTTCAGTTCTTCAGGCTCCTTTACAGCGCGGATAGACTCAACCAAGCCGATGGTCGGAATAAGCTGAAATCGATAGCCATCATCGTTTATAGTCCTACATAGTTGCTGATAAACGGCGAAAGGAACCTGGTCAGCTTCGAAACCAACACGTTTGAATCCTGAATCCGAGGCCAACTTGGGCAACCAACCTGCCGTGTCGCCCTTTATATGAATCACATCAAAATCAGGCGATTCTTTTTTAGCTTGCTCCACATACCGAAAATCCACGGCTAAGCAGGTGCTATTATCAGAAATCAGCAGCCAACCAGTTGAGCCGGTAAAACCAGAGAGATAGCGTCGGTTTTCCTGCTGAGAAATTACAAGGACATCCAGTTCCTTTTGTTTTAAACTCTGTCGCAGTTTTTGCAGCCGGCTCATTACTTTGTTTTTACCTTCAGTTCACCGGCTAAAATTTGCAGCGCAGCCATGTATCCTTGCCAGCCCAAACCACTGATTTGCCCTTTAGCAATAGGAGCAATTACCGATTCTGTTCGCCATTCTTCACGAGCATAAATGTTGGATAGGTGAACTTCGATAACCGGCAATCCACTATCATCCAGGGCATCAAGTAAAGAAAAACCATAGTGAGTTAGCGCACCGGGGTTTATGATTATGCCGTTAGCTTTAGAGGAATTTTTCTGAATAAAATCAATAAGCGCTCCCTCACTATTCGACTGAAAGCTAACTATTTCTGCACCCAGACGCTTCCCTTCCTTCTTTAAAATAGTGTCGATCTGTGCCAGTGTTTTATCACCATAAATGGTTTTATCTCGCTTGCCTAACATGTTAAGGTTTGGTCCGTTGATAACTAAAATTTTCATGTTGCCGCTCCTGTTTTTTCTAACTCCTCCACTTTATCCTTATATTCGCAGGCGGTGCATTTCACCCACCCGTCTCGATATGTAACTAGCAGCTTGCCGCATTGGGGACAGGGCTGTGGGACAGGCTTGCTGTTAACTGCAAATTGGCACTGTGGGAAACCACTGCAACCATAGAAAACACGCTTTTTCTTGGTTTTCCTCTCCACCAGATCCTTTCCACATTGTGGGCAAGACACACCGGTTTTGATGACGAAAGGCTTCGTCTTCTTGCAGTCGGGATAACCGCTACAGGCCAGGAATTTACCGAAACGTCCTGTCTTTATTACCATAGAACGACCACATTCAGGGCAGATTTCATCTGTCGGCTGAACAATTCTTATCTTTTCTATTTTCTCTGAGGCCTGGTTCAGTGTCTCTTCAAAGGGTGTATAAAAATCTTTCAGGACTGACACCCATCCTCTCTCACCACGAGCGATCTCATCCAGCTCCTCCTCGAGCTGAGCCGTGAAATCCAGGTTGACGACATCAGGAAAGTGCTGGGCTAAGAGGTCGTTTACAATAAATCCTATCTCATCGGGGCAAAATTTACCGCTCTCTTTAAATACATAACCTCTTTCTTGTATAGTAGATATAATTGGAGCATAGGTGCTTGGGCGTCCGATTCCTCTTTGTTCCAGTGCCTTTATCAACGTAGCCTCAGTATAGCGAAGCGGTGGTTGGGTGAAACGCTGCTCTGGGAAGATGTCTAACAGTGCTAGTTTGTCACCTGCTTTTAATTTTGGTAGGAGTATTGCCTTTTCCTCTTCTACATCTTCATCTTTCCCTTCGCTGTACAAAGTGATAAAACCTGGAAACTTTACTACTGAACTGTTTGTTCTCAGCAGATATCCCTTTTGTGATTCAGGGCATTTTGCGTCTATCTCCACAGTGGTATTATCCATTGATGCCGCTGCCATCTGACTTGCTACCATCCGCTTCCAGATAAGTTCATAAAGTTTAAGTTGTTCCGACTTGAGGTAGGAACGAAGCTGGTTAGGTTCCCGATGGATTAGCGTAGGCCGAATAGCTTCATGCGCTTCTTGTGCCCATTTACCTTTCTTGCCAAAAGAACGCTGGTGCGGAGGCACAAATCGAGCGCCATATTTGGTATTTATGAAATCTCTTGTCTCAGCTATAGCGCTGGCAGCTACATGCGTGGAATCGGTACGCATATAGGTAATTAACCCCACTGACCCCTCTTCGCCTAAAGAGACTCCTTCATAAAGCTGTTGAGCGATAAGCATAGTACGCTTAGCAGTGAAACGCAGCTTGCGCCAGGCTTCCTGCTGTAGTGTGCTGGTAATAAACGGTGGCGCTGGCTGGCGAGTCATCTCTTTTACTGTCACTTTTTTGACCACATAATCAGCCTTACTCATCTCATCCGCGATTCTCTCGGCTTCCTGCTGGTTCGGTATAACAATCTTTTTGCCGTCAGCCAGACTTATAAGCAGCGCTCTGAAACTGGTCTTCGGAGTTGCTGGCAAACCTTTGGCTAATTCAGCTTCAATGGTCCAGTACTCCGTGATAACAAATTTTTGTATTTCTCGCTCACGGTCGACAATTATTCTCAAGGCTGCTGATTGGACTCTGCCGGCAGAAAGTCCTCTTTGCACCTTCCGCCACAACAATGGGCTCAGCTTATAGCCAACCAATCTGTCCAGAAGGCGCCGTGCCTGCTGAGCATCAACAAGATTCATATCAACAGAGCGGGGATTACGAAAAGCCTTTTCCACAGCCTCTTTGGTTATCTCATGAAAGACAACCCTATGGATTGGCACCTTCTTCTTACCCAATTTAATTGCCTCGAGCAGATGCCAGGAAATAGCTTCTCCTTCGCGGTCTGGGTCAGTAGCTAGATAAATTGCCGAGGCACTACCAGCCGATTTCTTTAGCTCGCTAATTACGCTTCTTCTCTGCTTGATCATTACATATTTTGGAGCAAAGTCATTGGCTACATCTATACCCAACTCGCTTCTGGGCAGGTCACGCAAATGCCCCAGCGTCGCCTTTATAGCATAGTCTGCACCCAGTATCCTGCTTATAGTCCTTGATTTGGCTGGTGATTCGACAACAACAAGTTTCATTGACTCAATTACCTTGCAGCTTGGTACTCTTCTTTCATCTCTCTAGCCAGAACATAGTTCATGCCGCCAACCTGTTTGACCATTCCCTTGAGTTCCATCATAGTTAGAGAGCTGCTAACCAGAGCCGCCGCCAAGCCACTATTCCGGCAAATCTCATCAATGTGAGACGGCTCACGGCTCAGCTGTTTTAACAACAGTGATTCGGTCTTATCGACAGGCAGAAGCTCCTTCATCTCCAGTTGTTGTGCCATCATAGCCAGATTGAGCTCCTCTAAAATATCAACATAATTACGAACCAGCTTCGCCCCTTCTTGAATAAGATGATTCGTCCCTCTACTGGCTGGAGATAGAATACTGCCCGGGACGGCAAAGACATCGCGGTTTTGATCCACTGCCTGATTTGCTGTGATTAATGCCCCGCTGCTCTCACCTGCCTCTATCACCAGAACACCAAGGCTCAGTCCACTCATAATCCGGTTGCGCCTTGGGAAGTTATCAGCTTTAGGTCTGGTGCCCAGAGGATATTCACTAATCAAAGCGCCATGCTCCAGAATCTCGCGGGCTAGCTTTGCATTTTCTGCAGGGTAAACAATGTCCAGTCCGCAACCGAAGACAGCAATAGTCCTGGCACCGGCCTCCAGTGCAGCTCGGTGAGCTATAGAATCAATTCCTTTAGCCAGACCACTAATGATAGTGATTCCATTCCGAGCCAGGTCAGTGACAAGCTCCTCGGCCACCTGACGCCCATAGACGGTAGCTCGGCGGGTGCCGACTACAGCCAGACAACATTCATCTTCGGGCAGCAGGGTACCCCTGACATAAAGCACCGGTGGATAATCGTAAATTTCCTTCAGCCTCTGTGGGTAGGTTGACGAATCGCAGGTAAGTGCCTTAACCTTGTACTGCTCCATGTTGTCCATCTCGGCATCTGGTGAAATTCTGGTCCTGAGATTCACAAAATTATCTGCAGTCTTTAAATCAAGCCCGGCTTTTTTTAGCTCGGCAGCCGGGGCTTTCCATGCATGTTCCAGAGTAGTGAAATACTCCAGCAGCTGTGAGATTTTCACTCGACCGATGCCGGGCACCTTTGAAAAGCCCACCCAATATTTCAGCTCGTTATTTCTCACCATTTGAGTTGAAACATTGTAGCATAGGCAATATAGGCAAACAACGATTAGTTGACAAGGTACCTGTCGATGTCAACAGAAAACATGGACTTGATAGCTGGCGGAGAGGGTGGGATTCGAACCCACGGTCGCCAATGGCGACACGCGCTCTCCAGGCGCGCCTGATAGACCACTCCAG
>MGOH01000042.1:0-852 GCA_001795315.1 Chloroflexi bacterium RBG_19FT_COMBO_48_23 | reverse complement strand
TTCGAACCCACGAGGCTCATCGCCCACCGCTTTTCGAGAGCGGCACCATAAACCACTCGGACACCTCTCCGAACTTTAACATTATACAATGCCTGCTTTCGAAGACAAAATTTACATGCGGGTTCAAGAGAGCGTCGCGGATACATTTACAAGGAAAAGTAAGCTATGATATGATTTCGCTTTACCATCCACAAATTGAGCATCATTTATAACAAAATAGGAATAACAAAAATTGGGGCATTAAAATGCTAGATGCGTTATGGATAGTTCTTCTGGGAATGGCTATTATTTTCACCGTGCTCGGGGTATTGCTCGGCATGATGACACTGCTGAATAAACTACTGAAGCCAAAGAAGGAAGATTAACGAATGGATATAGCTGTAAGCGAGTTCATTGGCTTCCTCAACCTCAGCTGGCAAGCAATCACCATGCTCGCAGTTGGTGGACTTCTCATCTACCTGGGTACTGCAAAGAATGTAGAGCCGGTTCTGCTGATACCCATTGGCATGGGAATTCTGCTGGCTAATATACCACTTGGTGGCATGGCCGATGAAGGGGGCTTTTTTGCTGTTTTGAGAAAGGCAGGGATTGATACCGAGCTCTTCCCGCTACTTATTTTTATCGGCATAGGAGCCATGATAGATTTTGGCTCCTTTCTTGAAAGGCCTTATACTATTCTTCTCGGCGCTGCAGCTCAGTTTGGCATCTTCGGCACTTTTTTCCTTGCCTACCTCCTCGGTGATGGCTGGCTTCACATCATGGATTTCAGCCTGAGAGACGCCGCCTCCATCGGTATAATCGGCTCTGCCGATGGGCCTACTTCAATTTATGTGTCATCAGTGCTCGGCTCTA
>MGOH01000041.1 GCA_001795315.1 Chloroflexi bacterium RBG_19FT_COMBO_48_23 | reverse complement strand
AAACGCCTTCCCCTTGATCCTTCACCGTACTCCATGATTTGTCACCTCCTTCAAGACCATAGATTTGCAGGACTTGGGACCTGCATTGGCCTTACTACTGCTCCCCCTAAGCAGTAGCCCTCGGCTAACCCTCCGGGAAGTGAACCATATCGATGTCCCACAGCCGGTACACTCCGGGGGAAACCCGGACCCGATGTTCTCCTCCCCAGATTACCTGGGAAGGGATTGGCTTTTCCTCTTTTGCCAGAACAGGGTCTGGCTTCGGAGGATTGTCAGGGAGGACAAGTCGCAGCTTGCCTCCCCTCTTCTTGGAATTACGGGTATATGACATCACAACCTCCTATAGAAACAAAAAGCCCATCCTTATGGATGGGTTGATAGAATAAGCGATCTTTACAGCATCACAGGCCAACCACGCTCTTCGATAGCATCAGTTATTGCCTGCTCAACCTGCTTATCACTTAATCCAGATAGTTCTGGTATGTCTCTATCCAGTGTGTTTGTGTGCCATACTGTTTCAGAGTCATCTATATTGGTACCGATTTCCTGAATACGCACAAGCACAAGCACAGGATATTCAAAGAACGTGAACTTTAAGCGAAACAGATTATCGATGATATTTCTCCTTCCTTATAAGAGTCGTATAGATGGGTTGATAGAACCATACCTCCTGGCAGGACTCGAACCTGGCTGTAACACCCTTCAGGAGGGACCTCTCACTGTTCGCCACTGCACAGCGATAAGCAGACTTGTTGTTGCAGAGAATACCTGCACCTTATAGCTTTACTTACTATGTATGCCCAACCATTATAAGGAACAGATGGGCAATTGTGGCTGCAATGAACTACGATGTACCCTTCGCAATATGACAGGCCATCCTGCCATATCCTACTTGGGTCTGGTTACGGGCTTGGACCTCCGTATCTATGGATGACCATAGACATCGCACTCGGAGCGCTGTCCGCTCTGCACTAAGGCAGTCCGACTATCTTTCCCATTTGAGAGCTGGGAAACGATAGAAATCTCACTCATACCGGACTCACACCGGCTCCATGGTCTTACTGACCCATTGACAGGTTACTGCCTGTTACAGTGGGAGTACCCTCCCCTACCCCCATCCCCTCCCTCCCCCCTATACCCCCATACCCCGGCAGGGGAGGGATAAACATTATTAGGGTAATAATAATGTTATGAGGGGTATAGGTTCACTTTTCCCTCTCTCCTATACTATTAATACCCCGACCCACAAATTTTTGCATTTTCACATTAGTATCTATTACGATATACCATTCAGAGGCAGTGAGAATCTTGTTCACATCCACATATTCCATTTATGGGTTTGTTTTATATATACAGGTTATCTGTAACAAAGTGGTGTATTTCACGTTTACATTCATAGCAGGACATGGTATAAAGGTTTTCAGAGGAGTTTGGGAATGAGGGCGATAAAAAAGAGAGCCAGCCTATTCTTTATAGGCCATTTTTTGATATGGGTATTAGTGACATCTGCTTTTTGTGTTGCCAACTTCGTAAAACCGTTACCATTTTTGGGAATTGTTCTTTATCTTCTTTGGTTCTGGGGGAATCTATATATCCATATCAGGCTCAATGTAGTTATCATTGAAAAATCATTCAAGAAATGGGAGGGAAAAGAGGGTCTTTTAGATCCATACATAGAACGCTTTCGCAGAATGTTGATTGATTACAAGGACAAAATGGAGATCGAAAATGGCTGATGAAGAGATTACTCAAGAGAACAACCCTGATGTATGGAATAGCCTTCATGCGACCTGGCTTAAGGAGAAACAGCCAGGTTGGGTAGTCACGAAAACATCGACTTACCAGGTGATCCAGAAAGTGGATGGTTCCTTGGCTTTCAAACCCTTTTCCTCGGAGGCTCTCTATGACACAACCAGCTTCTAGCTCACCTGTAGAGGAAGAGGAAAAGAGAGAGACTATAGGTCTTACCGATCGCCAGCTGGTTTGTATGCTTATCGCTCACAAGCATAAATTTAATTACTATCGGGAGTCTGGCAAAACTGTCTTTGAGTTCGATGCTAAAGAAACCAGTCCTCTGAGAGAGAAGTGGAAGCTCAATGAGCCTATCCCACTCAATGATGTCAGAGATCTCTATGGGGCTCAGACCGCATTTAACTCTGCTACGAGGGATTAGCAATGAACAAGATCAAGGTTTTTTATTCACAGGATATATGGACAGATGCAAACCAACTAGGTATTCTCATTCTTAGGATTTCAACGCATCGAGTTGAACTTGTCGAGGAGCAAGATCATGCCTTATAGACTTAATCCAACCAACAAAAAAGAAATCCAAATCCTTCGAGGGGATACCTGGAGAACACTAAAAATTCATAAGACGCCCGAGAAGGCAAAAAAGCATTTGAGAGCCCTTAATATAGCGATGGCTAAAGAACGTGCCCCGTAAAACAATCGCTCATCTCACCGATCAGGAGATCGAGATCCTGAAATCAGGTATCGAAGATCCTAATCTGGTCTTAAATTACTTCACCAGGAAAACTGGTGAAGAGTCTGGCTTCCAGCTCGATGAAAATTTTACAGATGATGGCAAATGGCAGGAAATGGTCTGCCAGGCCTCTCAGAAAAGAATCGTCGTCATCGGCGGCTTTGGCTCGGGCAAAACCAGGGGAGTCGGAGCTGCGGCAGTTGTCTTTTGCCTTACCACGAAAGACTTCGCCTTTATGAATGCAGCTCCGGTCTCCTGGCAGTCCGAGTTGATGTATAAATTCGTCAAAGATGCCCTGGCCAGAGGCACCCGGCTCGGAGATCTCGTCTATAACGCTCCTAAAACCCCTTATCCGATGATCGAGTTCAGGTTCTATGTTGGGAACTACTTGATGGTCACAACGATGGAGTTCATGAGCGCTGAGAAAAATGCTAATAATATTCTTGGTTGGGAGGGGGACTGGGCTAATATCGATGAAGCCGGACTCCTGGATGATCTTGGAACGACGATAACCAACCTCGGATCCCGCATGAGAGGCTCAATCAATGGCAGACCCCGCTTAGCCAGGCTGTCTCTCATCAGTAACTCCTGGGATGATCCGGAGTTGTGGTATCGTTATGACCTGGCTATCGATCTGCCCAACGATTATCTCTCCAGAACTATCTCCACCCGCCATAACCTGAATGTTACCCCTGATCAGCTGCGTTTGATGCTCAAGGATATTCCTGAAGAGGAACACGAACGCTTTATCGAAGGATCTAGACCAGAAGGGAAGGGCAACTACTTCTCTAAACCCAAGGTTCATGCCTGTGAGGATGAGGACTATAACGCCTACATTATAGACGGCGTAAAAAATGATGTCCCAGGTTATGGGTTATCCACTATTTATGGTGCCGGAGTCGTTTATTTTCAAATCCCGAGAGGTGATAACCATCATTACATGATCCTGGGAGATCCGGGAACTGGGAATGCTCCTAATCGTAATGCACCAGTCCTTATGCTGTGGGATGTTACTAATTTCCCGAAGTATAAGATGTCTCTGGCTGCTTTTTGGTGGGGAGCCGGAAATGGCTCTATAACCCCCTTCATTCGCCAGTTAGTCCGGTTTATGGCTGAATATGATCCAATTTTTACCGGAGTCGATGCAACTGGACCTCAAAAGAATACCAATGAGCTACTCAACTTGTTCTTGCAAGGAAAAAGAGTCGATCCAAAACTTAAGGATGAGTGGATTGGTGGGATTGACTATTCTACAATCACTAATTTGCATATTGGGGGACTTGACTTCTCTTCTGGAAAGAAAAACGCCTATTTGATCGCCGGTAGATTGTATATCGAGGCCAGTTTGATGGTCTGGCCCAAGATGATCACCGGCGTCAGGAGCCAGCTGACCAATTATGACCCTGCAAAAGATACGGGAACACAAAGGTCTAAACTTACTCAGGACATCGTTGCGTGCTTATGTATGTCGGCTCATGCAGCACGTCTCTGGTTTCAAGTCTCGCCTGAAAATCCGTCTCAGGCAGACCTCAATCAAGCTATTACGCTTCTTGATACAAAAGCTGACAGAACTATGCGCCTGGTTGGAGAGGAGCGAAACCTCCGAGTCACTGTACGAGGTTGATCGCTCTCTAAGATTGCCAAACAGAGCCTTACACACGACTTACCGGCGCAATAAGGGACTTTTTGATCGTTAGCTGATAGTTGACTTTTGCGAGAAGGTCTGTATAATAATAGGGATCATATATGATCCGTTGGGGGAATTTTTACTTAGACTGTTTCTGGAACGTTATAGGTGGGTAAGATACATCAGGAAACAGCTTGTTTACTCAAATCAGAGAGTTTATTGATAACATTCGAGAGCCTAGAGTCTCTTTTGCTCTTCAGGACCTCGAGGGTTTTCCTTACGACGAGTACAACCGCAACCTGACGCATTATACGGAGCTCGAGCGATGGCATAGCGGTGATGCACTCGATGAGACTGTTGAGCGCCAGGGTAAAGAGGTCGAGCTCTATCCTGTTAAGATTAACCCTCTCCCCAGGTCGATAGAGCAGCATACTTATTTCTTGTTTGGCCAGGTCAAGCAGGATGATCGCCCCCTGGTCTATCCTAAAATAAATCCCCTCGAATATTCCAATCAAGAACAAGTCAAGGATGCCAAAAAGCTCGAAGATATCCTGTATCGAATCTGGTCGGAAAGTAATGGCCGGGCTATACAGTGGACTAATGGAGCAATTTCTCAGCTCTATGGTGGATGTGTTTTTCGACTGGTTTACGATCCTTTCGATCCCCTACGAACTATTCCTATCCGCATAGAATCAATCCATCCCAAGTCATGTGTCATCATCCCTGATGGGACAGACCTATGGCGAGTAAGAGAAGCATGGATCGTCAGGGCTATCAATCATAGTGAGGCTCAAGACCATGGAGTGGACATATCAATATCCGAACAACCCTGGATGGTAGAGCATTTCACCAAATCCTTTTATGAATGTTCTATCAATGGACAACCGGCTAAGCGATTTGTTAATGGTGAGTGGCAAGAGCTCAGTGGTCCCAATTACTGGGGTTTTGTCCCTATCGTCTATATCCCCCACATTCGAGTTTATGGCTTTTATGGGGAAACCTTTGTGGATAATGTCATAGGCATTATCAAAGAACTTAACCTGAGACTCGCAGATTTTGGAGATGCAGTTACCAGGGATGCCCATACATACCTGGGAATGCGTAATGTCAACGGAGCTCCAACTATCCAACAAATAGCCCCAGGACTCTACGCGGTCAACCTGCACTCCTCTCCCATGATCACCGGTGGCGAGGCTGAACCAGATCTATTCACATTAGGTTCTGCAACAGCCTCCGAGCCAATGGAAAACTTGGTGGATTTGCTATGGAAGATCTACCGACGTTTGGCCTCTATTCCGGCAGTTGCGGATGGCGAAGATGAAGGCTCTCAACGCTCTGCTGCAACCTTAGTTACTAGAATGTTAGCTCTTATCTCTCATACCGATATCGAGCGGATTTTTTGGTCAACCGGCCTAAACCTACTCGCCAGAATGATGATCAAAATGCTGATGCTGATCCCAGACATTACCAGGAACGTTGAGGTATCTCCGGATTTCCTTGTATATCCAGTCCGACATGAATGGGCTCCTGTGCTTCCGAAGGATCGGGAAGTCGTTGTCCAAGAGGTTGTAGCCCTAATGGCGGCCCATCTGGGCTCGATTGAAAGGCTACTTGACCTGTTAGGAGTCGATAACCCCTCCGAGGAAAGGGATCTCATTATGAAGGACTTGAAAGAAATTGCAGAGACAGAATCTAAGGCTGCTGCAAAAGCTCAGCCCCCACAAGCTAAAGGCGTAAAGGGTAGTAGTGTTTCTGCTTCTCAAGGAACTCCGGCGAGAGAAAAGAATCAGGAAGGACAATAGCAATCATGTCTGATGATGCGGACCCGAAACAGGGCACAGGCGAACCTCAAGATACGCCTGGAACCAGTTCGACTAGCGCACCTGAGAAGAAAACCGACTGGGAAGCTGCTTACAAAGGTCTCCAGCGCAACTATGATAGACTGCAAAAACAGTTTACCGAATTACAAGGCAAGTATGACCAGCTCACGGAGGAATCCGAGGGAACCAAGCAGTCCCATAAGCTTCTCGGGACAGAGAAAGAAAGCGTCATGGCTCAGAATGTAGCATTAACAAAGCAAATCGCAGGTTTGCAAGATAGTGAGGCTAATCGTACTCTTGAGAGAGATCGTTATATGCTCGTCTTGAGCGATTTTCCAGACTTGTCCGCTTTCGAGGCTAAGGGCTTGCTTCCTTCTGGTGGCAACGTCGATGAACTTCGGGAGAAATTCACCAAGTTTAGAGAAGCTCTTGGGAAGACAGGAGACGACAAGGTGAAGGATGCCTTGAAGGGAGCTGGGCCTGGTGACGTTAGTGATCAGACTGGTAAAAAGCGCTCAAAAGATCAAGTCTATGACGAGCTGGTGGCTGCTGCTGGTAAAAAAGACCCAGAAGGCCGCAAGAAATATGACGCTCTCATGGAGGAGTGGATTGCCCTCAATTAATGGAGATTAACTCATGGCTACAGGTGATTTCGATACCTATTATAGCGATGAACCCTTTTCCGTCATGGATAAGAATCAGCGTACCTGGCTCGACCCAGACCTGATCGATATGTGGCGGTTACGAAGTGTGTTTCGTCCTATTCTAAACTTCACCCGCAGCTTGCTTGATGTTCGTGCTACCTCGATGACCGTTACTCAGGTGCTGGACCCACACCCAGACACGACAGCTCTCGCAGCTCGTCAAATCTGGATGCCTTCCATGCACATCGATTCTCGGGCTATTGAGATCACGTTCCAGCATAACGGCAATAAGATCGCTTATCATAAATACGATGACATGGTGACTTATTGGCGTCGCAACAATCAAGCCGGTATGCGGAGGATCGCCAGGGGCTCTCTTGGACAGGCAGAGGTCGATATGAACGATTTATTGGCCCGCAATGCTCTCATCCAGGGTGCTCTGACGACAGGCTATGCCCTCTATATGGGCAGCGCAACCAACTTTGCCACTCTCGGGACCGGGGATCTTTATGACCCCGATATGGGTTCCGATATATGGTTAGGTATGGCTAACCGTGGTGTTGCTGAAGCTCTTGGTCCTACCGGAGCGGAAGGCTCTATCGTTTGCTATACCTCGCCAGGTGTCATCTACGATGTTCAGAATAACGAGGACTGGATCACCTTGCGTGAGTACCTCCAGGATCGTACTTTGCTGAACTACGAAGTTGGCGCTCACAAGAATGTCCGTTACGTTCAGACTCCCAAGTGTACCTTGTGGAACTGTGGAACGATTATCGCCCGAGCCCCGGTGTCGGCTGTTGTCCGGGCCGGTGATGGTTCTCCTAATCCTTCCACTACGAAGGTGGATGGTACATATATGGTCGGCCAGGAAGTCGATGGCGATATCAAGCACTACATCCAGCTGGGTAATTTCACCAGTGGGTCTCTGGGGAACCTTGCCGTCAATGACATCATCACCATTCATGCTACCACAACCGCTGCTTATGGCGTTACTGGTGGTGTGAACTTCAACGAAGGCAAGTTGACCAATCGCCGTATCGTGTCTATCGACTCTGTAAATGGCCGTATCGCTGTGGATACGCCGGTTCTGGTAGATTTCACGACTGACCTGGGAGGCGGCACGTATGCTTATATCACTAAGGGTCGCCATATCCATGCTTCCATCTTCGTTGGAGGGCCTCAGGCAGTCGTGGCAGGAGTGGCTCAACAGCCCCAGTTCTACGATCTTGATCCGATCGACGACTTCAAAGCCATCTATCGCTTCTCGTTCGATCAGTACATGGGCTATCAGCCGTTCCGCCCTGAAGTGTTTGAGGTGATTTTCTCGGCTGGTACTGTCCGCTTGAAGGGTGCTAAGGTAGTCCAGTAAGCTATGAGTATCACTTACGGTGATTTTGTCGAAAAGGTCCTGCGTCTCTTAGACGACCCAGGCCAGCAAATCTACGAAGATGGGTTGGTTTGGGATGGGATCTGCGGAGCCCATGAGGCGATTATGCCTTATGCTCCAAAGTTCGCTCAGGCTACATTAACAGCTGGATCTGCTGGAGATCTCTATACACTTCCTACGGATTTGTATAGTATCCAAGCTGTCCAGGATGTTGATAGCGGCAAATTCATTCCACGTGCTACTCTGGCTCCTCTGACTGCCCGATCGAGTACCTCAAGTTCGGATAATGATTGGATCGAATA
>MGOH01000040.1:4215-5477 GCA_001795315.1 Chloroflexi bacterium RBG_19FT_COMBO_48_23 | reverse complement strand
ACTGATGCTTCTGGACGAGCCTTCGCTCGGTCTCGCCCCTTTGCTGGTACAAGAGATCTATGAAATTATCGAGAGAATCAATACTGAACAAAAGATGACTATCCTCCTCGTGGAGCAAAATGCCAGAGCGGCCCTCGGCATCTCGGATTATGGTTATGTCATGGAGAATGGCAGGGTGGTCCTGGAAGGTCCGGCTGAGAAGTTAAAAGATAATGAAGATGTTCAAGAATTCTATATGGGACTCTCCACGGTTGGCTCCAAAAAGAGCTATCGTGAGGTTAAACACTACCGACGAAAAAAAAGATGGCTGGCGTAGAACTTAGTGTAGGGTTACAGCAATGACTTTACAATGTTGTCATTCCGGACTTGATCCGGAATCCAGTCTTTTCAATCTGGATTTCCGCTTTCGCGGGAATGACAATTCCAAAATTATTGTAAAGCTGTTATGGTAACAATACATTAGCATAGCGCGAAGCGCATAGAGCATAGCGTCAATAATTAATACAAACGAAATAAATAGTTTTACATGAGACTGTAGGGTGCGTTCCCCGAGCGCACCGTTCAGAGGCGTGATCGGGGATCACGTCCTACAAAGTCGTAAAAACAAAAATGTCTTTGTATGAATACTCCAATTATTAGAGGTCATGACAACTCAGATGGAGCAACTCCATAAAGAAAAGGGTGATACTTGGCCCAAGGTACTCAAATTTAACTGCGAGAAGTATGGCGATCACCATACGGCCATGCGATATAAGCACTATGGTATTTGGCAGCCTTTTACCTGGAAGGACTACTATCTCAGTGTTAAATACCTGGCTCTTGGGTTGCTTTCCCTCGGGTTTGAACCCGGAGACAGAGTGGTGATTATTGGAGATAACGCTCCACAATGGTATTATGCTGAGCTGGCCGCCCAGGGGAGCCACGGAGTCTCAGTGGGGTTGTATTCAGATTTAACTCCGAGGGAGATAAAATACATTGTCGAAAATTCCGAGGCCAAATTTGCTGTCGTTGAAGATCAGGAGCAGGTTGATAAGTTACTGCAAATCAAGCACGAGCTTCCCTTGCTTAAGAAGATTATCTACTGGAACTATAAAGGACTGGCCCACTATGATGATCCTATTCTGATGGGATATCGGGAGGTTCAAGGACAAGGGAGAAAATACGAGGAAGAGCACCCCGGGCTGTTTGAGCAGAATGTGGATACCGGCAAAGCGGATGATGTCTGCGCCCTTGTCTACACCTCGGGGACCACCGGAGTTGCA
>MGOH01000040.1:0-4202 GCA_001795315.1 Chloroflexi bacterium RBG_19FT_COMBO_48_23 | reverse complement strand
TCCATACTTATCGAACGATGAGGACAGGTGCTGGCTATCACTTGAATCTTGACCCATGGTATGAGAATGATAATGTGGTTCCCTACCTTCCACCAGCCTGGATGACCGAGCAATGGTTTGGGATTGGTTGCCATCTGCTATCAGCGAGCATCCTGAACTTCGCTGAAGGAGCAGAGACCCAGCAGCGGGACATAAAGGAAATAAGACCCAATATCGTATGTTACAGCGCTCGGCAATGGGAAGGGCAGGCAGCGATGGTTCAAGCACGGATTCATGGTGCTGATGTTCTGAAAAGATTTGTCTTCCGACTGCTGATGCCCATTGGCTATAAGATGGCTGATCTGAAGTATAGAAAAGAAAAGCCAAACTTCATCCTGAGAATGCTCTACGTTTTGGCTGATCTCTCCCTTTTTCGACCTCTGAGAGCCAGCCTTGGTCTGTCAAAAGCCAGAATCTGCTATACTACCGGGGCGATGCTCAGTCCGGATGCCTTCCAGTTTTATCATGTCCTCGGTCTTCCTCTCAAGAGCCTGTATGGAACAACAGAAGGGGGTGCTCTGACCGGCGCCAAGAATGATGACATCAGCTTTGAAACCGTCGGCCCTGCTCACAAAGGGACAGAGGTGAAGATTACCGATGAAGGTGAACTGATCTACCGGCAGCCGGGTATCTTTGTCGGTTACTACAAAGACCAGGACAGGACTGCTGAGGTGCTTGAGGATGGGTGGTTTCATAGCGGAGACTGCGGCTTCATCAGAGAGGATGGACACATTGTATTTGTGGATAGGGAAAAGGATCTCATTAAGTTGGCCAGTGGCGACAACCTGGCCCCCCAATTTATTGAGAGCCGGCTGAGGTTCAGCCCTTATATTAAAGATGCCTGGGTAGTAGCCGGAAAAGAAAGAACCTATGCCTCAGTCATCATCATTATTAACTATAATACCGTCGGCAGGTGGGCGGGGCAAAGGAGGGTGGGCTATTCCACCTTCGCCGAGCTATCTCAGAAGCCGGAGGTTTATGACCTGGTGAAACAATTCATCGACAGAATAAACAGCACATTGCCCCCCGGTTCCAAGGTGAGGAAATATGTCAATCTCCATAAGGAATTTGACCCGGATGAAGGTGAGTTAACAAGAAACAGGAAACTAAGGAGGACATTTTTGGAAGAGCGCTATCGGGAGCTTATCGATGCGATTTATGCGGATAAGACGGAAGTGCCTATCGAAGCCCGGGTCAGATACCGGGATAGCCGGATGGGAACAACAAAGACGACTCTAAGCATTAAGTCTGTCGGAGGGGTTGCCTTATGACTTTCTTTCTCCAATTAGTCGTAACTGGTTTTGCTCTTGGTATGATCTATGCCCTCGTCGCTATAGGCTTTGTTATCATTCTTAAATGCTCCGAGGCATTTAACATTGCCCAGGGACACTTTGTTTTGATCGGTGGCTATCTCGGCTATACCTTCTTGGTAACGTTCGGCTTACCAATATGGGCGACCCTGCTACTGGCAATATTAACGGCTGTTGTGATGGGCTTGTTAATCGAACGCTTTGCCCTCCGTCCTCTGGTGGGTCAACCAGTACTCGCGATCATCATGGTGACCATAGCCCTGGCCACAATATTGGGGGGGCTGGCAACCCTGATCTGGGGTGCCGAATATAAGGCTTACCATGGATTACTGCCGACTATAACCCTGAAGATAGGTGCGATATCAATACCCTCAGAATCCTTGATTGGACTCATCGTTTCTGCAGTTACGGTAGCGATACTCATGCTCTTCTTTCGCTATACAAAGATTGGATTGGCGATGAGGGCCACTGCCGAGGATCTGCAAGTGGTGCAGAGCGTGGGTATCAAGGCAACGACAGTTTATGCCGTCTCATGGGTCATTGCCTGTGTTGTCGGTGTAATCGGCGGCATCCTTTTGGGGGGCGTATCTGGCGCGAATATGGAACTCGCTGAAGTCGGCCTCAAAGCATTTGCAGTCGTGCTGTTGGGTGGGGTGAACTCAATCGGCGGGGCAATTGTGGCCGGAATAATACTGGGCATGCTGGAGAATGTGGCTGCCGGATACCTGGACCCACTCCTGCCTGGCGGTGGACTGGCTAAGGTATTCCCATTTATTGTTATGATCATCGTGCTCATCTTCAGGCCTTACGGTCTGTTTGGTCTGGTCAGAATAAAGAGGATTTAATACATGGGTTTACGCTGGGGAACCTTTCAAGAGAGCTATGCGCAGGACTTGGCTATCTTCCGCACCAAGCTCCACTGGGGAGTGCTGTTTGTCTTCCTCCTCTTTCTTTTCACCTGTCCGCTTTTTTTTAGTGACCGAATGCTGACGATCATGACGATGATCGGTATTGCCGTTATCAGTGTCCACGGGCTCAATATTCTGACTGGATATTGTGGCCAGATCTCCATAGGCCATGCAGGTTTTATGGCAGTCGGTGGCTATACCTCGGCTATTTTGTGTGCCAAGGCTGGCTGGCCATTTTGGGTAGCCCTCCCGTGTGGTGCCCTGTCTGCTGGAATAGCAGGTTTGATCTTCGGCCTGCCATCCCTGAAGATCAGGGGCTTCTACCTCATTATGGCGACCATAGCCGCGCAATTTATAATTATTTGGACTATTATCCAACTCCGCGGCATTACTGGTGGGCCTGATGGTTTAAGTATACCCAAACCTGCGATAGGGAGTATCGTACTGAGCTCCAGGACCAACTATTTTTACCTGGTGATGGTAGTTACTTGCTTGGCTACGCTCCTGGCTAAGAACATCGTGAGGACCAGGGCGGGAAGGGCCTTCATCGCCATCAGGGATAACGACCTGGCGGCTGAGGTCATGGGAATTAGTCTCTGGAGTTACAAGCTGCAGGCATTCTTTATCGGTTGTGTCTATGCCGGAGTGGCCGGTTCATTGCTCATTCACTACTACAGTTTTGCCAGTACAGACCAGTTTCCCTTTATGGATTCAGTCTGGTATTTGGGGATGTTAATCGTGGGGGGAATGGGCAGTACGACAGGGGCTATCTTTGGCGCCGTATCGCTCAAGCTACTGGATGAGCTGGTTACAATGGCAGGTCCCGTTCTATCTGCGGCGGTTGCACCCCAGGCAGCCGCCTCGTTGGCCCTCATCTCCCACGGATTGATCATCATCATCTTCCTCATTTTTGAACCCAGAGGACTTCATCATCGCTGGGAGATGATCAAGGCCTATTTCAGCCTCTGGCCTTTTTCACATGAAGAATGAGAGTGAACCCCGTTAGAAAAGACGGACTTTGTTCCGCCCCCTTTCGATGAGGAATTAAAATTCATCTATAGCATATCTATCACGAACGGCAGGAATTTCTAACAGGGTGAAGGGAGGTGATGGAAATCAATAGGACACCGGATTTACGGTGTTAACTTAATCATAAAATTGAAAGGAGGAGAAGAATGAACAAGATCAAATTGGCGTTAGTAAGTTCCGTGATTGTTGTGATTGTGGCGTTGTCGCTATTTCCTGCCAGCGCTGAGGCTCAGAAGAAATTATATGTCGGCGGCACTCAGTCGCTTACCGGGCCCTTTGCTGAGGATTCAGCGGCAGTGCTGGCCGCCATTGAGGACTATGTCAAATATGTCAATGAGACAAAAAATTTGGCTCCGTGGCGGAAAGAGAAATTTCCCGCCGATATAACACTAGAGGTGATGTGGCGGGATGATGAGCTCAAGCCGGCCAAAGCGCTAAGCATCTATGAGGAGCTTAAGGCTAAGGGAATGATGGTCGCTAGGATATCGGGGTCTCCCATAGCGCTGGCACTCAAAGATAAAATGTGGGAAGACCGTATGGGCGCCACGAGTATGGCCACCGGACCCTACTACCTGTCGCCGCCTCAAAGCTGCTTGACCTATTACCCTATTTATACCGACTGCGCTGGCGCCATCGCCGACTGGTTTAAAGCAAGCTGGAAGGAAAAAAGGAAACCACGGGTTGCCTATCTGACCGCTGATAACGCCATGGGCAGGTCGATTGAGATACCTGAGATGAAGGCGTATCTCGAGAAGATCGGCTATGAGTTTGTGGGTACCCAGTATGTGCCTCTGGTGGTTACCTCGCCGCCAACCACCCAGCTTACATGGCTCAAGGAAAAGGGTGTTGACCTTGCCGTTGGTGTTATGATCAACCCCGGCTCACAGCCGACGGTAAAGGAGATGGTCAGGCTGGG
>MGOH01000039.1 GCA_001795315.1 Chloroflexi bacterium RBG_19FT_COMBO_48_23 | reverse complement strand
CGGGCTCTATTTCAGACGATTGCTCGTCCTCCAACTCCTCTGAAACATCTGTTTGCAGGGTTTCCGATTCACCTTCCTCAACCTGTGGGCCTGCCGATTCGCCTTCCTCAAGCTCCGAGGTTACCGGTTCACTTTCCTCAACCTGTGGGCCTGCCGATTCGCCCTCCCCAAGCTTCGGAGTTTCTGATTCAAGCCCCTCAACCTTAGGCAAAGTCTGAGATGGAATAAGCTTACCGATAATCACGTTCTCCTTAAGTCCAAGCAGTTTATCTGTTCTACACCAAATTGCTGCTTCGGTAAGTACTCTGGTAGTTTCCTGGAAAGACGCAGCGGCTAACCAACTAGCTGTATTTAGCGAAGATCGAGTAATCCCAAGGAGAACAGTTTGAGCAGTAGCTGGTTCCCCGCCTTCAGCCAAAACCTTAGCATTTATACTCTCGTACTCGAAACGGTCGATCAGGTCCCCAGAAAGAAGCTCGGTATCACCCGGGGATTCTACGCGGACTCGCCTGAGCATCTGGCGAATAATAATTTCAATATGCTTATCATTAATGTTTACACCTTGTGAACGGTAGACCTTTTGCACCTCTTCAACCAAATACTGTTGCACCGCCTCCCTACCCATAATGCGCAGAATATCCTGTGGGTCAACAGAACCATCAATTAACTGGCCTCCAGCTTTCACTCTATCGCCCGTTCTAATGCGAATATGGCTCCCAGATGGAATTACATATTCTCGCTCTTCAATCTCTTCATACTTGATATAGAGATGTCCTTCCTCAATAACCACATTACCAGCAACTCTAGCTATCACCGGATGTTCTTCCACAACTGCCGGTTTCTTGCTTCGTGACTTTTTAGGGGAGTCCTTTAAAGCAGCGAGTTTTGTTCCGGCTTCAACCCAATCCCCATTGCTTACAACCACTTCTGCTCTTGACGGCAACGCATATTCATCCAGATATGATTCAGAACTGGTAACTCTTATCTTCCGCACATCTTGAGTCTCAATTACGTCTACAATGCCATCGATTTCAGAGAGAACGGCCAGCCCTTTTGGCACCCTGGCTTCAAACAATTCTTCTACCCTTGGCAAACCACTGGTAATATCGGCGCCAACTACACCTCCTGTATGGAAGGTGCGCAGCGTAAGCTGAGTGCCCGGTTCACCGATACTCTGGGCAGCAATGATGCCTACAGCCGTGCCATTTTCCACTAGCCCTATTCTTGCAAGATCTCGTCCATAACAGCTTTTGCATATACCACGGCGAGAATGACAGCTAAGTGTTGACCTCACATATACTTGGGTAATTCCAGAATCTGTAATTTGCTTTGCCTTTTCCTCGTCTATCTCTTCATTTTTACTGACAATAATCTCTCCAGTATTCGAGTCAATAATATCAGCTGCAGCTATGCGCCCAACCAACCGCTCGCCAAGCGGCGCTAATAATCCTCTCTCTGCTTTGTCGGATAACCAGCTACCCTCTTCGGTACCACAATCTTCCTCGAATATGATCAAGTCCTGGGCAACATCAATAAGACGGCGAGTAAGATAACCGGCATCTGAAGTCCTCAAAGCAGTGTCAGCTAAACCCTTGCGAGCCCCATGAGTGGATATAAAATACTCCATCACCGAGAGCCCTTCACGAAAGCTTGCCTTGATAGGGAATTCGATTATCCTTCCTGCTGGGTCGGTCATCAAACCCCGCATACCAGCCATTTGCCTGATCTGCGAAATATTTCCCTTCGCTCCTGAGTTCGCCATCATGTAGACGCTACCATAGCGATCCAGAGATTGCGAGATAGTTTCTGTGATTTTATCCGTAGTCTCCGTCCAGACCTGAATTGCACTGCTATAACGCTCATCCTCCGTTATCAGCCCTCGGTTAAACTGGCTCTCGATAACGGCTATTTGTTCATCACCTTCTTCAAGGAGCTTTGCCTTATCCCGAGGCACCTCAATATCTTTAGCAGCGATGGTGGTGCCCGATTTAGTAGCATACTCAAAGCCAATCCTTTTAAGATTGTCAAGCATAGCAACTGTGGGAGCGCTACCCAATGAACGATAACAGTCCAACACCAAGCGTTTCAAAGCTGCTTTATCCATTACCTGATTATAAAATCGAAATTCGGTAGGTAAGACTTCATTGAACAAAATCCGGCCAACACTGGTTTTCAATCTCTGCCCATCGCCGTCTTTGTCTCTTACCTCTATTTCAGCACCTAAGTTAACAACCCCTAGTTCATAAGCGAGTCCAGCTTCTTCAAAATCACCGAACACCATCCCTTCACCCATCGCCCCTGGTCTAGTATTGGTGAGATAATAACAACCCAGAACCATATCCAAAGTTGGTGTCATTACCGGCTCGCCACAACTTGGCAATAACATATTATGTATGCTAAGCATTCTTTCCCTGGCTTCTCTCACTGCTGCCTGAGAGAGAGGTACATGAACAGCCATTTGGTCACCATCGAAGTCTGCATTAAAAGCGGAACATACCAAAGGATGAATCTGGATAGCACTGCCATCAATAAGTACAGGCTCAAAAGCTTGAACACTTAAGCGATGTAATGTTGGAGCCCGGTTAAGCAATACTGGGCGTTCCTTGACCACTTCCGCTAAAATGTCCCACACCTCGGGTCTAGCTTTCTCCACCTGCCGTCGAGCACTCTTGATGTTATGAGCATATCCTTGCTCAATTAACCGACGCATAACAAAAGGCTTAAACAATTCCAGGGCCATGTGCTTGGGCAGACCGCATTGATGTAGCTCCAATTCAGGCCCAACAACAATGACTGAACGGCCACTATAATCTACTCGTTTGCCCAGAAGGTTTTGGCGGAAACGACCTTGCTTACCTCGAAGCATGTCAGACAACGATTTCAGCTTATGAGCTCCACTGGCTATCGGCATTCGCCCTTTTCGCCCGCCGTCTATAAGTGCATCAACAGCCTCTTGAAGCATGCGTTTCTCATTACGAATGATAATCTCTGGAGCCCCTAAATCGATAAGTCGCCTGAGGCGATTATTGCGATTAATCACACGGCGATAAAGATCATTAAGGTCGCTGGTGGCAAATCGACCTCCGTCCAACTGGACGATAGGTCGAAGCTCTGGGGGTAATACTGGCAACACAGTCAAAACCATCCACTCAGGCTTATTGGCACTACGCCAGAAGGCTTCGACTACCCGCAGTCGCTTGCTGGCCTTCTTGCGGCGCTGACCCGAGCTTGAGCGGACTTCTTCAACTAGCTTATGACGTAATTTGTCAAGGTCGATTTCTTTAAGAGCGTCCAGTATGGCTTCTGCTCCCATACCAACTTCAAAAAATTCACCGAGTTCCTGTTTAAGCTCTTGATATTGGCCTTCAGTAAGAAGGCTCAAAGCTTGCAGACTTTCCAACTCTGATATCTTGTCGTGTAGATCGCTTTCAAGTTCAACCCTTTTATCACCGAACTCGCGCCGTAGCTGATTTATCTTCTCAATATTTTTTTGGTCTGGAGCTGACTTAGCTTCCGATTCTATCTCCGCAACCTGATTCTCCAATAGCTGCTCTTGTTCGGCAATATGTTGAGATAGTCTTTCTTTGAGTTTTTTAACCCTCTCTTCACGCGCTGAGGCGTCAACCGAGATAACAACATATTGTACAAAGTAAAGGACTCTCTCCAGATTTCGGGGGGAAATATCAAGAAGAAGTGCCAGTCGACTGGGCACTCCTTTAGCGAACCAAATATGAGACACTGGGGCAGCCAATTCAATATGGCCCATACGCGTCCGTCGGACTCTGGAATGCTCCACGGTAACTCCACATCTATCACAGGTAACACCTCGATAGCGTATTTTCTTATATTTACCGCAATAACATTCGTAATTCTTAGTTGGACCGAAGATTCTTTCGCAGAAAAGTCCGTCTTTCTCCGGTTTTAGAGTTCTATAATTAATTGTTTCAGGCTCTGTTATCTCACCGTATGACCAGCTTTTAATTTGCTCTGGGGAAGCTAGCGAAATACGGATAGCATTGAAATTAACCTCGGTCATCTGTCTCCTTTAGCCCAAATTTCTGAGCTTATTCCCAATTTTCTTCCTATCTTCGAGGAAGGTTACCATCTCTTCTTCTTCATTAAGTAGCTCAATGGCTAGACCTAAGCTACGTAATTCCATAAACAAAACCTTAAAGGATTCAGGAACACCTGGTTGAAATATATCTTCACCTTTAACCAAAGATTCATAAGCCTTGGCTCGACCAGCTACATCATCTGACTTAATAGTGAGCAGTTCCTGAAGCATGTGACTTGCGCCATAGGCTTCCAATGCCCACACCTCCATCTCGCCAAACCGTTGCCCACCAAATTGAGCCTTCCCACCAAGGGGTTGCTGCGTAATTAGAGAATAAGGGCCAGTAGACCGAGCATGTACTTTATCCTCAACAAGGTGAATGAGTTTCATCATGTAAATGCTGCCTACAGTCACCGGTTGGTCAAACTGTTCTCCGGTTCGTCCATCAAAAAGAGTAACTTTGCCGAAGACAGGTGGTGACTGCTTTCGCTCAGCATAAACTTTCTCCACAATTCCCGCTACTTCCTCATCACTAAGTCCATAGACCTTAACACCCAATGTCTCAAGCCACAAGCGCAGACAAACTCTCTTCGCTTCACCTGGATATCGATCATCAAGTACTTTATCGGCATTATAACCGTTGTCAGCAAGCCAAGTTTTAGCCTGGCCAAGTTCAACAGTCTTAAAGTCACTACGACCCGCTTGATTAATTGCACCAGCCTGCTGGACTATCCATGCTCTGGCTAAACCATCCTCAATAGCAACATCATCAGCACCATCAAAAATCGGATTCAAAAATTTAAGCCCGAGTGTTTCAGCAGCCCATCCTAGATGGGTTTCCAGGATTTGTCCTATATTCATGCGTGACGGGACACCAATAGGATTGAGAATAATATCCACTGGCCTGCCATCAGGCAGAAAAGGCATATCTTCTTCGGGCAAGATGCAGGATATAACGCCTTTATTACCATGTCTGCCAGCCATCTTGTCTCCGACAGAGATTTTACGTTTCTGCGCAACCCAAACCCGTACTAGAGAATGAACACCTGCCGGCAAATCGCTATTCTCATGCCGGAAGAAAACTTTAACATCTATAACCTTCCCACATTCACCATGTGGCACTCTCAGCGAACTATCCTTAACCTCACGGGCCTTCTCACCAAAGATAGCCCTCAGCAACTTTTCCTCAGCAGTTAACTCAGTCTCACCTTTCGGACTGATCTTACCCACCAGAATAGAGCCTGGACCAACTTCAGCGCCTATGCGGATGATGCCGGACTCGGACAGATCGCGCAGGCTCTCCTCACCTACATTGGGTATATCTCTGGTAATTTCCTCTGTACCCAGCTTTGTCTCGCGGGCTTCTATCTCATACTTCTCAATATGGATAGAGGTAAACCTGTCATCCTTGACCATTCTATCACTGAGTATAATAGCGTCTTCAAAATTATAGCCTCGCCAACTCATAAAGGCGCAGATAATATTTTGTCCTAAGGCAAGTTCACCATGGTCTGTCGCTGAACCATCAGCTATAACCTGCCCTTTTTTGACTTTATCACCTCTAGACACTACAGGGCGCTGATTTACACATGTTCCTTGATTAGTTCGAACGAATTTTATCAGCGGGTAGACATGTTCATTCTCATTTTCGCCGACAATAGTGACTTGACTATTGTCAACTGAGACGACCTCACCATTCTTCCTGGCAAAAATAACCTGTCCACTATACTTGGCCACCTCTTTCTCCATCCCTGTAGCTATCAAAGGAGCTTCCGGACGAAGCAAAGGCACAGCTTGACGCTGCATATTTGACCCCATTAGAGCCCTGTTAGCATCATCATGTTCAAGGAAAGGTATCAGACAGGTAGTGACACTGAAAACCTGTTTCGGTGATACATCCATAAAATCTATTTTATCTGGGGATTCCTTAAGATATTTGCCACCTCTTATGACCCCGATTTTATCCTCAACAAATTCCTTTTTTTGGTTAAGAAGAGCATTAGCTTGAGCAATCGTATAACGCTCTTCCTCGTCGGCGGTTAAGTATTCAATCTGATCAGAGACAAAAGGAACAATCTTTATATTGCGATGAGATAAAGAGGCCATTTTTTTAGCAATCTCTTTAGTAACTAAGCTCCTTTTAGCAGCAATGACTTTCCCACTGGAGTCAGTTATGTCCTCCAGAAACGTTCTGTCTATCAGGTTTTCCACCTTATTAGGCACCTCGTGTATGACTTTGCGATAGGGTGTCTGTATAAAACCATAGTCATTAACTGAGGCATAAGTAGCCAAGGAGCCAATGAGACCGATATTTGGCCCTTCCGGCGTCTCAATAGGACAGATTTTTCCATAATGAGAGTGATGTACATCTCGAACATCAAATCCAGCGCGCTCGCGGGAAAGCCCACCCGGCCCCATTGCGGAAAGACGACGTTTATGAGTCAGTTCAGCCAAGGGGTTGGTTTGATCCATGAATTGTGAGAGCTGAGAACCACCAAAAAACTCCCTCATAGCAGCAACTATGGGACGGTTGTTAATCAAAGTGGAGGGGATAGCAGCTTCCGGGCCAACTATACTCATGCGTTCCTTAATCGTCCGTTCCAAACGTAGCAAGCCAATGCGAAATTGATTTTGTATAAGGTGCCCTGCCGTCCGCACACGTCGATTACGCAGGTGATCGATATCGTCCGGTTCTTCAATTCCATTGTTAACTCTGATGATGCGCCGCACTATTTCTATAAAATCTTCCTTGGTTAAACAACGGCGATGCTCATCAACATTAACTTCCAATCTATTGTTAAGTTTATATCGCCCAACTCTTCCCAGGTCATAACGTCTAGGATTGAAGAAAAGATTGTTTAGTAAACTCTGAGCATTCTCAACAGTAGGTGGTTCACCAGGACGTAATCGTTTATAAATATCTACCAGGGCTTCTTCCCTAGTCTTGATAGAAGGCTCTCTCTCTATTGTAGACTGTATAAAACTATGCTCTGAAGATGTTTCCACATCCTGGAAAAGCCGCAGCAGTTCGCTATCATCGTCGTAGCCTATAGCACGTAGCAAAATTACCACGGGAATCTTCCTCTTACCATCCACTTTTACAAAAATTATATCCCTGTTAGAAGTTTCAAACTCCAGCCATGCGCCATGCTCTGGAATCAACTTGGCAGAGCATAGCTCGCGCCCGCTAGCCGGGTCTTCTTGCAATCTAAAATAAATACCCGGCGAACGAAGCAGTTGATTAACTACTACTCTTTCCGCACCACTGATTATAAAGGTGCCTTTATCGGTCATAAGAGGAAAGTCACCAAAGAATATTTCCTGCTCTTTAATCTCTCCGGTCTCTTTAACTAATAATTTGGCCCTAACATAAAGCGGAGCTGTATATGCCATATCACGCTGACGACATTGGTCTACTGAGAATGGAGGTTGACGAAACTCGTAACCAGTGAAGTGTAACTCTAGCCGTGTACCAGTAAAATCATAAATAGGCGACACTTCTTGGAGAAGCTCCTTTAACCCCTCTTCTTGAAACCAGCGAAAGGAATCAAGCTGAACCTTGATAAGATTAGGGATTTCCAACACTTCAGGTAATTTGGCGAATGATTTTCTCTGCGTTAAGGCAATGTTTCGTTTTTCAGGCACTAATGAAATAGACATAACTCTCCCATCAGAAATTAAGACACATATCTCAAAAGCGGTACGTTAACCAAGAGTCAAATTGTAATTAGGTATTGTACTGGGGGGAAAAATTAATAAGAAACCAACAAGGCATTTCAATGCAGTAAACAAGAAGTATAACACTAAATTTGTCCATTGTCAAGAGCCGCTTAATTCTCCGTAAATATCCGACAGTCTACCTCCTTTAAGCCGGTTAATGGTGGTCTCATCCCCAAGCTCATATGTGGTCGGTGATAGTGATATCTATCCAGGAAAGATTCTACCATAGTTGTACATTCTTTTAGGTCACATATTCGGTATTTCTGCCAGCCCAAGCATTCCTTTCTCACTGTCCGGTTAAAGCTTTCAATGTATGATTGCTCGTTCTTACGATATGGTCTGGCAATCCTGTGGCGATCGCAGAACAGCTGCACATTTAATAGAAAGTCTGCTTTAAATTCTGGTCCACCATCAGTTTGGATCAGATGTACATGTCCTCCAAACCTTCTCCTCATACTCTGGAAGAGAAACCTGGTACCATACTTCGCTGTCAGCTTAGGAGCCAACAAGATATCAGCTTCCTTGGTGAAGATATCGATAGCTGTGAAGACGTAGATATCACCTAGATCCATGGAATCCATCTGTACAACCTCTCGTGGCATTGATGCTTGTGGTATCGGGCCTCTCTCCTTATTTTTCTTCCACTTAGAGCGGATAACATATTTCTCCCGAAGGATTTCATATATCTTGGGAACCGATAGGTGGATACCATGTTCACCTTTTAGGAAATACTGGATTTTCTGGCCACAACAATGAAATTCACGCTCCCTGATCTTCCATACTAACCTCTTCACTATCGGATCGACCTGCCTTCTTTTCCTCTCACCCTTCTTGGCTCGTTCATGCCTGTCCAGGAAAGCTAAAAGCCCATATTTCTCAATGTTCTTTATCCAGATGTGGATTGTTTCCCGGTGCTTACCTAGTCTCGCTGCTATATGTGACTTCGGCATTCCCTGCTCATAAAGCTCCCAACACAGAGTTATTAAAGTACAGTTTTGCATGTCCATGATTGTACATGGACTGTCGGATTT
>MGOH01000038.1:14275-15051 GCA_001795315.1 Chloroflexi bacterium RBG_19FT_COMBO_48_23 | reverse complement strand
GGATTCTCAGCTTTTCACCAGGAGTATAGGCGAAGGCACCGATATTGTTACCAAGGAGATGTATACCTTCGAGGACAGGAGCGGCAATATACTGGCTCTCAGGCCCGAAGGGACGGCGCCGGTGTGCCGGGCATACCTTGAGCATGGAATGGATAATTTACCTCAGCCGGTGAAGCTTTATTACCTGGCTGCTATTTTCAGGTATGAGCGGCCACAGGCGGGACGCTACCGGCAGCACTACCAGTTCGGCTTTGAGGCTATCGGCGATGCCGACCCGGCTCTGGATGCTGAGGTCGTCGAGATGGCATGGCGGTTTTTTGAGTCATTGGGGCTCGGTCGGCTTTACCTGTATATCAATAGCATCGGGTGTAAGCTATGCCGACCTGAGTACCTGGATAACCTGAAGCGCTATTATTCAGCCCATCTGGGCGGCTTGTGCTCAGATTGTAAGACCAGGTTTGAGAAGAATCCGCTGCGCCTGCTAGATTGTAAGAAATCTGCTTGCTACGATGTGGCAGAGGCAGCACCGAAAAGCACCGACTACCTGTGCCGGGAATGTAAGTCGCATTTTGGAGCCGTCGTCGAATATCTGGAAGCCTTGAAACTTCCCTTCGATATAAATCACAGGTTGGTGCGTGGTCTGGATTACTATACCAAGACTGTTTTTGAGATTCAGCCGCTTGGAGATGGAGCACAGAGTGCCCTTGGTGGCGGCGGGCGATACGATGACCTTATCGAAGAACTAGGTGGCAAGTCTATTCCTGCCATCGGATTCG
>MGOH01000038.1:13351-14232 GCA_001795315.1 Chloroflexi bacterium RBG_19FT_COMBO_48_23 | reverse complement strand
AATCGCTGTGCCGGATTTGCCGGCTCCACCGGTTTTTATTGCTCATCTCGGGAATGAAGCTAAGCTGGAAGCAGTGAAGCTTACATCCATTCTACGTAAAGACGGCATTGCGGCGATAACCGCTACGGGAGATAGAAGTTTAAAAGGTCAGTTAAGGCAAGCTAACAGCCTTGGCAGTAACTATGTGGCGATTATAGGCGAGGATGAGGTAAGAAGTGGCGCGGTGACTTTGCGGAATATGATGACTGGAGAGCAAAAGACTGTGTCACGAGTAGAGCTTATTAAATTGCTCACAAAAGTTACACAGGAGTGATTCTGTTTATCTCCGAGATGTTTTGGAGGCAGGAAAATGGATGAAGTAATTATATCTAAGGCAATAACTGAGAGTTACCTGAAAGATTTGCTTGATTCCATGGAGGTGGATGTGGCTATAGCCGGAGCCGGGCCGTCGGGCATGGTTGCTGGCTACTATCTGGCTAAGAGCAAGATGAAGGCAGTTATTTTCGAAAGGAAACTAAGCGTTGGTGGTGGCATGTGGGGTGGCGGCATAATGTTTAATCGCATTGTCGTTCAGAGCGAGGCAAAGTATATTCTGGACGAGCTGGGCGTTTCGTCTAAGCAGTATAAAAGAGGTTATTACGTTGCTGATGCCGTTGAGGCAGTGTCGACGCTTTGCTCCCGTTGCATAAAGGCTGGGTCGAAGATATTCAATTTGCTCAGCGTTGAGGATGTGATGATTCGCGAAAATGACAGAATAACTGGGCTGGTGCTGAACTGGAGCGCTGTGTCTCTGGCGAATCTGCATATTGACCCGCTAGCTATAAGAGCTAAGCTGGTAATAGATGCCACAGGTCATGATGCTGAGGTTTGCCGCATAGTGG
>MGOH01000038.1:13054-13338 GCA_001795315.1 Chloroflexi bacterium RBG_19FT_COMBO_48_23 | reverse complement strand
AGCCGGGGTGGAGGTTCGAGGTGAGAAGTCGATGTGGGCTGAAGTTGGCGAAAAGGAAATAGTGGCAAACACCAGACAGGTTTGTCCAGGTCTTTTGGTTACCGGTATGGCAGCCAACGCCGTATTCGGCAGTCCGCGGATGGGGGCTGTCTTCGGTGGCATGCTCCTATCGGGTAGAAAGGTCGCGGAGCTAGCTATGGATTTGTTGAAGAAATCCAGGTAATGCATCTTTATTTTGAGGAGGTGAGGCGATATGGCAAAGACAATTGCTGAAATTAATGAAA
>MGOH01000038.1:12765-12976 GCA_001795315.1 Chloroflexi bacterium RBG_19FT_COMBO_48_23 | reverse complement strand
CTGCTAAAGAAGTTGACGTTGTGACTACTGGCACCTTCGGGCCTATGTGCTCATCTGGCGCTTACTTTAACGTCGGACATACCAAGCCCAGAATTAAGCTTGGTGGAGGCAAGGTCTATCTAAATGATGTTCCTGCCTATACAGGGATAGCCGCTGTGGATGTCTTTCTGGGGGCAACAGCTCTGCCTGATGATGACCCCAAGAACAGGAT
>MGOH01000038.1:12570-12712 GCA_001795315.1 Chloroflexi bacterium RBG_19FT_COMBO_48_23 | reverse complement strand
CCGGCAAGGATATCAGGCTTATGGCTACCGCTTATGGTACCGATTGCTATCCCAGGCGGAAGCTGGAAACCTTGATTAATATCAAGGATATGAATGAGGCAGTTTTATTCAATATGAGGAACGCCTATCAGAACTACAATGT
>MGOH01000038.1:8569-12550 GCA_001795315.1 Chloroflexi bacterium RBG_19FT_COMBO_48_23 | reverse complement strand
GGATTATTTATACTTACATGGGGGTGCTGAAACCTAAGTTGGGCAATGCCAATTATTCGACTTCCGGTCAACTTTCGCCGCTATTCAATGATCCCTATTATAAGACCATTGGCATCGGTACTAAGATATTTCTTGGTGGCGGCCTCGGCTATGTTGCCTGGCAGGGAACACAGCATAACCCTAATGTTTTGCGGGGTGACAATGGCGTGCCGAAAAGAGGTGCGGGCACGCTTGCCGTTATCGGGGACTTGAAGCAGATGAAACCAAAATGGCTGGTGGGCACGACTTTTCTCGGCTATGGCTGCACCTTGACCGTTGGAATCGGTGTGCCTATACCTGTTCTATCGGAAGAGATGCTCCGCTACACATTGGTGACAGATGCTGAGATTTTTGCCCCTGTGGTCGACTATTCCGAAGCTTATCCACAGAGAAAGCCGGACATTATAACTGAGGTTAGCTATGCTGAGCTTAAGAACGGAAAAATAAAAGTTCAGGGGCAGGAAGTCCCCACTGCTTCTCTGTCTAGCTATCCAGGTGCAGTGGAGATTGCCGGCATTTTGAAGGAGTGGATAAAGAAGGGCGAGTTCTTGCTGACTGAGCCGGTGGCGCCCTTGCCCGGTGTGGAATCGGGAATCGTCTTCAAGCCACTTGAGGAACGTCCGATTCCGTAACGAAGGAGGGAGAAGATGGCTACTGTTTCGAAAAGATTGGTTTTGCACTTTCCGAAGCGCTTAACAAATGAGCCCATAGTCTACAAATTGGTGAAGGAGTTTAACCTGGAGTTTAATATTCTCAAGGCTTCAGTTACCCCTGGGGAGGAAGGGCTCTTGGTAATGGAATTAACCGGGGAGCAGAGGAGTTATGACAAGGGGGTGAAGTATCTGACTGAAACCGGGGTAAAAATTCAATCGCTTAGCCAGGATGTGGTTTGGAATGAATCGAGATGTACCCATTGCGGAGCATGTATTACTTTGTGTCCTACCGGTGCCTTTTCTGTTGATCCGAAGACTCGAAAGGTTATTTTCGACAATAGCAAGTGCGTTGTCTGCGAGCTTTGCGTCAAAGCCTGTCCGCCTCGGGCCATGGAGCTGTATTTTTGAATGTATCAGCCGAGGGTCTATCGCCGCTGGATTAAGGACGACGATCTAGTTTCCTTCGATGTTGCCGTTAAGGAGACTGACCTCTATATTCGAGCGGCAAGCAAACTGGAAGCTGAAGCCATAGAGGCAGTAATCAAAAGCCGTACGCCGCTTGAAGAGTATATTAAAAGTCATCCGCTTTTCCTTCATAGTTTAGAGCCTTGTTCTGTCGAGGATGATGCCCCGGCTATTGTTAGAGATATGGCGAAAGCTGCTCGGATAGCTGGCGTTGGTCCAATGGCAGCTGTGGCTGGAGCTATTGCTGAAGCTGTAGGCAAGGACCTGCTCGCCCACTCGCCAGAGATAATTGTAGAGAATGGCGGTGATATTTTTATAAAGATTTCGCGACCCAGGCTGATTGGCGTTTATGCCGCTGCATCTTCCCTCACTGGCAAAATTGCCCTGGAAATAAATCCCCAGGAAACGCCTTTGGGTGTATGCACTTCTTCAGGAACTGTGGGACATTCTCTCAGCCTTGGCGCTGCTGATGCTGTGATTGCACTTTCATGTTCTACGGCGCTGGCTGATGCTGCGGCTACGGCAATCGGTAATATGGTGAGAACTGCGGACGATATTAATGTGGCTATTGAACAAGCTCAGGCTATCGATGGGCTAACGGGAGTAATAGTAATAAAAGACGATAGAATGGGTATGTGGGGTAGCGTGAAGCTTGCATCTGTATGACTTGATGCAACAGTTTGAATTGTTTTAGAATCCACCGCCGCAGCAAGCCACTTTGAAGATGATAGATTCCTGAGCCTTACCCTCTCTGCCATCGTTTACCACGACGGTGATTGTATAATCACCGTTAACGCCGGGGGAAGTCCAGCTAACCGTGCTTCCCTCTCCTGTAATTTTACCGCCTGTGGCTCTCCACAGGTAACTTAGCTGGTCTCCATCCGGATCCTGAGCTTTGCAATGGATAGTCGTTGTTACCCATTGTTTGACTCGATTGTCTGTGACCGGCGGGCTTCCGTTTATTGTTAGACCCATGATGACTGGAGTCTGGTTGGGCGTTTCTATAACAGCAATAGTAGCAGATTCGCTGACCGTGCCGCCTTTGCCATCGGCGACTGTGACTTTAATAGTATAATTGCCGGCAGCATCGGGCGCGACCCAGGTGATATTGCTGCCTTCTCCTTTAATGGTTCCGCCATCAGCCGACCACTTATATGTCAGGTTATCGCTATTGACATCACCGGCTTCACAGGCTATCTGAGATTCCGATAAGGCGGTGACCTCCTTTTCCGTAGTTAAGGAATTAATAATGGGGGGTTCGTTTGGTGGTGGTGCTGGTGGAGTCGGTGGCGGAGGTGGTGAGCAGGCACTGCTTAAGAGCAGGGCAGGGATAAGCAGCAAAATGATTAATCCGGATATATATTTTATTGGCGATGTGTTCCATCTAATGCATCTCATAGTTTATTCCTTTTTGTCTTTGCCTCCGGCTCCTTTTCCGAGTTTAGTCAACCATGGTGGAGAAGACAGGAAACTGCCTGGATGCACGAATATTACAGTCAGGGCCAGAGCGAAAAGTACAATATCAAGCGAGAGCGATTGCAAATGTGTCAATGTGCCGAACATCTCTTCCCATATACCGAAGCATTCACAGGAAGTGAATTTCATCTTCCCCTGGCTGATGTACCAGGAGTTATTGGCTATGAAAGCTGTAATAAGCGGCAGCGATAGAGCTGCAATGAGGCGCGGCCAGATACTCAAAAGAAGAAGTATGCCCAGTGATAGTTCTACATAGGGGATAATATACGGGAGAAAGATATCACCTATAAAAAGGGCCGATATTGGCGTTAGCCAGGCATCCGGCAGAATGGCACCGATGAATTGCATGGTTTGCCCGGGCATCTCGCCGAAAGCAAATAACTTACCGCTGCCCGATATCAGGAAAATAAGCCCGATTATAGCGCCGGCTACCAAGCTTACTATTGACCTCACCCGCTGGCGGCTTGCTTCAGTAGAGTTTGACATAATAGTAATCTCCAGATAGTTATTCTGACTTGACTAGCCTATTATTATAAACTACACTAGTTATTGTATGCAAAAACCTGGCTGGTGCCGTTTCCTAGCTCGGCTTCCTCTTATAGTGGGGAGACCAGCTTGCCGGGGTGTTCTTTGCGGCAACTTATATAGAGGTCTTGAGCCGTTAGAGACTGCAACAGAAACAGGGCATAACTTTCATAAGGAGGCATAGATGGCTCTAGCGGACAAGACTTTGACTTGTAAAGACTGCGGTAGTAGCTTCACTTTTACCGTAGGCGAGCAAGAGTTTTACAAGTCACGAGGGCTACAAAACGAGCCTGGTCGGTGCCCAGAGTGCCGAGCAGCTAAACGACAAAGTCGCTACCGAGGCTATGGTCAACCTAGGGAGATGCATAAAGCAACATGTGCCAAATGTGGTACTGATTGTGAAGTGCCTTTTGAACCCAGAGATGACCGGCCTATTTATTGTAGCGCCTGCTACGCGGAAATGAAACAGAGTAGCTAAAATAGCCCGATACCCCTCTCAACAGTCTCCCCGCTGAGAGGGGTCTTTTTTTAATAGACTGGTTTACCTGTAAGTTGTTCTGAAAAATGCATGCTGGTATTTGCAGGATAAAACTTCACCTTTCGCATAGTCAGTCGCTCAAGGATAAAAGGCGAATAGTGAAATCTATCATCGCTCGGCTTCGGAGCCAGTATAATATCTCTATAGCTGAGGTAGATGATCAGGATTTGTGGCAGCTGGTGACCCTGGGCATAGCTTGTGTCAGCAATCATAACCAGCATGTTGATGAGACTTTATCGAAGGTAATGAATTTTATAGTCAATAATTACCCAGAGCTGGAAATTA
>MGOH01000038.1:0-8532 GCA_001795315.1 Chloroflexi bacterium RBG_19FT_COMBO_48_23 | reverse complement strand
CTCCTACCCAGCCTCTCCCTTGAGAGGAGAGGAATAAGGTGAGGGTGAAAAGTAAACAATCTCCTGCTAAGTCGACTTCAATGCATGTTGATGCTTTCCTTCATCATCTCCTGGCTGCACCTGATTATAAGCAGCAGATTGCTCACATCCAGCTTATTCCATCGCATGAAGCCGCTTTTGGAGAATTAGATAAGCCTCTCCACCCTGCTTTGCAAGGGCGTCTTGAGTCTTTAGGCATATCGTCATTGTATACTCATCAAACCGAGGCGATTAATGCAGCTTGCCGTGGCAAGAATGTGATGGTGGCTACAGCCAGCGCCAGTGGCAAGACACTGTGCTATAACCTGGCGGTTTTAGAGGCGATACTAAAAGACCCAAGCAGCCGGGCTTTGTATCTTTTCCCGACTAAGGCTTTGGCTCAAGACCAGCTACGAAGCTTGAACGAACTAGCTTGCCCTGAGCTTATTTTCCCCGGGGGCTGTTCTACCTTTGATGGTGATACGCCGCAATCGGATAGGGCTGAGATAAAAAGGAAAGCCAAAGTCGTGCTCACCAACCCTGACATGCTTCATGTGGGCATTTTGCCTAATCATAAATCTTGGTCAAGGTTGTTTCGTAGCTTGAAATATGTGGTGATAGATGAAGCTCATGTCTATCGTGGAGTTTTCGGTTCTCATGTAGCCGATGTTTTGCGCCGCCTGAGCCGTCTCTGTGCCTATTACGGCTCTAATCCACAGTTTATATGTTGCTCGGCGACTATTGCCAATCCTAAAGAGCACGCTGAAAAGCTTGTTGGGCTCCCTTTCGAGGTAATCACTGAGGATGGTTCGCCTCACGGTGGCAAGTCTTTTGTCTTCTGGAATCCGCCGCTTATTGACGAGACAGGGGAAGGCAGGCACAGCTCCAATAGCGAAGCCACTTTTCTTTTTACTGAACTCGTTCGAAATGGTATTCGTAGCCTGGTTTTTACCAGAACTCGGAAACTGACCGAGCTGATTTACATCTATACTCGGGAGCAACTGGGAGCTTCTCTGGGTCAGCTAATTAAGCCTTATCGGGCAGGCTATCTTCCCGAAGTCAGACGACAGATTGAGCGGGAATTGTTCGATGGTCATCTCCTGGGTGTTGTGGCTACCACTGCCTTGGAACTGGGGGTTGATATCGGTGACCTGGAAGCCACCGTGCTTGTCGGCTATCCGGGAAGCATTGCCAGCACCTGGCAGCAGGCAGGTCGAAGTGGCAGGGGTGTTGGCGAAGCCTTGAGCTTCCTTATCGCCCAGGACAATCCGCTCGACCAGTATTTTATGCACCACCCAGATTACTTCTTCGGTAAAAACTATGAGAACGTACTGATAAATTCGGAAAATCTTAATGTTCTGAAGCCTCATCTTCTTTGTGCTGCCTGGGAACAGCCTCTGACCGATGGTGATGGCGCGCTTTTTGGTACTACCTTCGATAGAGCGCTCTCTGAACTGGAAACGGAGGGCAAGCTTAGAAGAAGCAGTGGACGATGGTATCTTTCTCCCAGAATTTCACATCCGGTCCAGGAGATTAATATCAGGTCTACCTCCGGTAAGAATTACGCTGTTATCGATGCCTCTCGAGGCTATGAATTAATGGAGACAGTGGAGGCCAGTGTTGCCTTTTTCCAGATACATCCCGGAGCCATTTATCTTCATCAAGGCGATTCTTATTTGGTGAAGGAGCTAGACCTCGATAATCGCGTGGCTATAGTGACACCGACCGATATCACTTATTACACGCAGACCAAGGAATTAACTGACATCAAGATTTTAAAAAGTGAACAGGAGATGCAATATTCGGGCGTAAAAGTCTGTTTTGGTGAAGTTGATGTCACCAATACAGTAGTCGGTTTCAAAAAGAAAATGCAGTTTACGGAGGAGGTCATTGGTGAGGAGCCTCTTGACCTGCCGCCTCTGTGCTTTGTCACTCAGGCTCTGTGGTTTGAATTGCCTGAGGTAGCCATTGAGCGAGTAGCTGAGGCAGGGCTTGATTTCGCCGGTGGCTTGCATGCTGCTGAGCATGCCGCTATCGCTATGCTGCCTCTGTTTGCTTTGTGTGACCGCAATGATATTGGTGGTGTTTCTACTCCTTTTCATCCTGACACGGGGAAGGCGCAAGTATTTATCTATGATGCTTATCCAGGGGGAATCGGCATTACCGCAAAGGGCTTTGAGATGATAGAGGAACTATGGGCAGCTACTTCGCAGGCGATAGAGGAATGCCCCTGTCAGGAGGGCTGCCCTAGCTGTATTCAGTCGCCCAAGTGCGGCAACAACAACGAGCCCTTGGATAAGAAAGCAGCTGTGGTTTTGCTTCGGGGACTGCTGGGTATAAGATAACCTCTTAATATACCGCTATCATGCTGAGCTCAGCGAAGAATCTCTCTGAGCGTAATTGCTTGATATTCCTCGAAATGACATGATGTATTGCTAATGCAATATTGTTGCATTTATGATATAAATATCTTAAAATTCACGTTATGTCTCAGATTCATGGTGCGCTACAGGTCTTACGTAGCGGAGGCTACAGGGTAACTGAGCCGCGAAAGTATGTGCTCAAGGTCTTAGCCGAGGCACAGAGGCCTGTCTCACCTTATGATATACAAAAAATTCTAGAAGGCAATGGTAAGCATCTGAACCATGTCACCATCTACCGCGTACTTGGGCTTCTTTGCTCTCTTAATCTGGCTCACAAGGTGTTGCTGGTGGGGGGATTCGTAAAATGCACACTTGGAGAATGTGATGGGTGCCATCGCTTTGTAGTTTGTCGTCAGTGTGGTGCTCTTCGTGAGTATGCAGATATAACTCTTTGTGAAGAGGAGAATGCAATTGCTCAGGAGTTTGGCTTTCGAACCGAACAACACTTCTCTGAGTTTTCCGGCATTTGCTCTGGATGCATGGCTTCGGCGGGGTCTTAATTCCAAGTTTATTTGGTGATTTTGATGCTGAAAAGAATAGGAAGTGAACTAGCCAGACATGTTCCATTTACTGCTGCTGGAGCGGTCTCCGGCATAGTTATCATGGCCATCGTAGTTATTGCCAAGACACCTGCTAATATCTCTGAGACCATTTTTTATATATTACATCCAGCACATATTATATTCAGTGCCATTGTGACCACGGCAATGTATAAACGGTACAGCACCGGTAAGCTCTGGGCGGCGATTTTAATCGGCTATACCGGCTCTATTGGTATAGCCACGTTAAGCGACGCTGTAGTTCCTTATCTGGGAGGCGAAGCGATTAAAGTCAAAATGGAGTTTCATTTGCCTTTTATCGAGGAGTGGTGGCTGATAAATCCGGTGGCATTTTTAGGCATTGCTATAGGTTATTTGAGGCCTATGACTAAATTACCGCATGCAGCGCATGTGTTCTTAAGTACCTGGGCATCGTTGTTCTATTTCACCGCATTCGGGGCAACAAATTGGATGCCATTGCTGCCTCTTGTCTTATTGTTTCTGTTCCTTGCAGTTTGGATTCCTTGCTGCTTCAGTGATATAGTTTATCCTCACCTCTTTCTCGGAGGTGAAGGGCATCATCACCATGAAATCGACCATTAGCTTTAGATTGCCACGCTTCGATTGAAATGACAGTCGGGACTTGCTAACGGCCCTCCGTGATTGTTTTGTCACTTTCTCAGCCTGTGTGTTAATATGGCTGAAATTCGTGAAGTTGTTGTGCTAATATGAGAGATTCGTTAGATAAAACTCAGCAAGGTTTGAAGCGTAGCCGGGAGACATGGTTTGGTAAGGTTGCTAGCCTTTTCGACCGGACCAGGGTCGGAGATGAGGTCTGGGATGAGTTAGAAGAGTTGCTCATTGCTGCGGATGTTGGCGTGACTACCACTCAGAAGCTAATCGAAAAGGTGAAGCAACGAATCAAGGCAGAGAAGCTGAGCGAAGGGACGCAGGTGCGTGCAGTCTTAAAAGAGGAGATGGTGAATCTTTTAAAGGTTGACGCTGGGGCGGCAAGTGTTTCCAGTCTGGCCGGCTCGCAAATTATTCTGGTAGTGGGGGTAAACGGTTCGGGCAAGACGACGAGCATCGCTAAGCTCGCCTATGGGTTCAAGAATGAAGGCAAAAAGGTAATCCTGGCTGCCGCTGATACATTCAGGGCTGCGGCTATTGACCAGCTTAAGAGGTGGGGTGAAAGGATAGGAGTGGAGGTTGTGGCTCATGAATCTGGCGGTGACCCGGGTGCAGTGGTTTATGACGCTCTTCAGGCAGCGCAAAACAGGCAGGCTCAGGTGGTTATAATTGATACTGCTGGCCGTCTACATACCAAATTTAATCTTATGGAAGAGCTCAAAAAGATAAAGCGTGTTGCTGGTAAGTACGAGATGCCTCAAGAGGTGCTGCTTGTAATCGATGCCACTACCGGTCAGAATGGTCTGGCTCAGACCAGGCATTTCACCGAGGCGGTAGGCGTGAATGGAATTTTTCTGGCTAAGCTTGATGGCACTGCCAAAGGTGGGATAGTGCTGGCAATCTATGATGAGCTGAAGATTCCCATTACCTATATTGGAACAGGCGAGCAGCTTGAAGACATAGCTCCCTTTAATGCAAATACTTTTGTTGGGGCGATTTTTTCGTAGATAGGAGAAAAATGATTCATATAGGCATAGACCCGGTTGCTTTCAGTATTGGATTTTTTGAAGTGAGATGGTACGGGATTATGGTGGTCCTGGCTATTGTGGCGGTCATCGCAATATCTTTGCTGGAGGCTAGACGCGTTGGTCTGGCTGAGGACCACATTTATAGTATGGGCTTATGGGCTATCATCGGTGGTGTTATAGTGTCCCGATTGTTCCATGTCATTGACAAGTGGGATTATTATATGGCTAATCCTGCACAGATTATTCATTTTGAAGGCTTGACCGTTTACGGAGCGGTTCTGGGTGCCCTTTTGGCGGTGCTGATTTATTGCTGGGTTAAGAAGCTCTCTTTCTGGCAAGTAGGTGATGTTGTAGCTCCGGGGGCGATTCTGGGGCAGGCTATAGGCAGAATCGGCTGTTTCATGAATGGCTGCTGCTATGGCTTACCTACATCTTTGCCATGGGGCGTGGTTTATACTAATCCAGGTAGCTATTGCCCGCTTGGTGAGTCATTCCAGCCTACACAGATTTATCACATACTGTGGAACTTGATAGGATTTGGCATACTGTGGTCACTGCGCCGCCGGCTCAAGCCACAGGGATCGCTCTTTCTGTTCTATCTCGCACTCTATGCTGCTGGTGACCTGATCATAAGGTTTGTGCGAGTGGGAGAACCTTTCCTCTTCGGTATGCAACAGGCTCAATTGATAGGCATAGTAATATTGTTGGTAACAGTACCCTGGCTTATTATCAGGATGTGGCGCTATCGAGCCAAGCAATCGGCCTAAACAAGTGTCAACGAGGTTAGTGGACCGGGTCAAAATCGAGGAGCTTAAGTCGAAGCCTTTGCTCACCATTCCAGCGGTCTATATCCAGGTTATAGGCGATATCCAGATAAGTGGTTATTTCTTGAGCACGGTTACCAAACCGGAAGCCGATGGCATCCCAGGCTATGCCTTCCTGCTTTAGTTTCAGCCCAAGATGCTCACCCTGGCTGCCGATGGGACGCTGGTTAATGATTTCAACATGGCGGCTGACGAATGCGGGCAATGGATTGCCGGAGCCGAAGGGAGCCAGCCGTTGTATTTCCTTGAAAGTTTCCCCGGCAAAGGCGGCTAAAGGTACTTCTGCATCTATGTCTATGTGAGGGCGGAGATCTAGTCCAGCCAGTTGGGTTTGGGCTAGGTTGAGTAGGCGCTTCTGGAGTTGGGGGAGGTTGGTGGTGGGTACGGTGAAGCCGGCTGCCTTAGTATGGCCACCGAAGTTAGATAAAAGGTCACGGCAGTCCTTGAGTGCGGCCATGAGGTCAAACTCGGGTATGCTCCGCCCGCTGCCACGGCATGTATCGGTACCAAATTTGAAAATGATTACAGGGCGGTAGAATTCTTCTGTGAGTCTACCGGCGACAAGTCCCATAACACCCGTTGAGTAGTCTTCCTCACCTGTCATTAGCAACGGAAGATCGATTCCGGTGGCAATTATTCTTTCTCTAGCTCGTTCCAACAGTTCTCTGGTTAGCCGTTGCCGTTTGGCGTTCTTTTCTTCGAGATCTGAAGCTAACAAGGCGGCCTCTTGTGGGTCTTGTGTGAGGAGTAATTGATAGCTTGTGGCAGCGTCATCAAGTCTACCGGCGGCATTGAGGCGAGGTCCTAATACCCAGGATATGCTTTCAGTATCGAGATTACCTGGTTTTAGGCTGGTACCGCGCATCATCTCTTGAAGCCCGATACGCTCGGTGTTGTTAAGAAGTTCAAGTCCACGCTTCACCCAGTAGCGATTGTCGCCAATCAGCGGAACCATATCGGTTACGGTGCCTAAAGCTACCAGGTCTAGCAACCCGTTCAGTAATTCTTCCCGGCCGCTGCCCTTTAGAAGCGCCTGGAGAAATTTGAAAGCGACACCTACTCCGGCAAATTCCATGGATTGGCAGACGGAATCGCTCCGTTTAGGGTCAACCACTGCCAGAGCTGGTGGCAGGGAGGCTAGTGGCAGATGGTGGTCCGTGACGATTATGTCCATTCCCATCTTCTGCGCTTTTTGAATTTCGGTAATGGCAGTGATGCCGGTATCGACGGTGATGATGAGGCTGATGCCTCGTTTGCGGAGCTTTTCCAGAGCTGCTACCTGCAAGCCGTAACCTTCACGGTAACGGTGGGGTATGTAGGGAATTACTTTGCCGCCAAGTGCTGAAAGCCCTTGAACCAGCAATGCCGTGGCAGTGATACCATCAGCGTCAAAATCGCCGTAGATGGCAATTTCCTCACCGGTGAGCAGAGCCTGATAAGTCCTGCTTACCGCTTGATGCATGTCAGGGAGAAGAAAAGGGTCGGCTTCCAACCGGCTGTCAGCATTGAGGAAAAGCTCAATTTGGGAAATCTCAGAGATTCCTCGATTGTAAAGCAGTTGAGCAAGTAGCGGGTGAACCCCAGGTATATCAGTTGGTGGTGTGACTGGGGTTATTAGTCTCCAATGGGTGCGGCTCAAGCCTTTGCCTCGGACATCCGATTGCCTGATTTATACCACAAGTTATAATCTTCTGCAAGGTTAGGATGCTGGTTTGACCGGGCAAGTATGTGACAAATATAATTGTCATCGAACATGAGCATGGAAGCTGGTATGAGAATAGCCTTTCATACTCTGGGCTGTAAGCTTAATCAGGCCGAGAGCGAATTGCTGGCTCTGAGATTTGCCGACGAAGGTTATCAAATTGTCAGCGGTGATGGGGCTGATATTTATGTTTTGAATACCTGCACGGTTACTCATATTGCCGACCGCAAGTCACGGCATTTAGTGAGGCTGTGGCGGAAAAGAAACCCACAAGCCTTAATTATCGTAACTGGTTGTTATGCGCAAAGAGCCCCTCAAGAGCTGGCTCAAGTCGGCGCAGGCCTTGTTGTGGGCAATGGGCGGAAAATGCATCTTCTGGACTTGCTAAAAGGTGAAATTGCTCCCGTGACTCATTGTTCACCAGAGCAACTTATGGCGGATGGCATCAGCCGGGTTCGCAGTTTTATAAAGATTCAGGATGGTTGCAACGATTCCTGTGCCTATTGCATTGTGCCTAAGGTGCGTGGGCGAGAACATTGCCTGCCAATGGCTGATGTGGTTAAAGAGGTGAAAGTGAGGGTTGCTGCTGGCTGTAAAGAGGTGGTACTCACTGGGACTAAAATCGGTGACTATAAGCATAACGGGGCGAATCTCAGGCAATTGGTTGAGCAAGTTCTTTTAGTTACGAGTGTGGAACGATTGCATGTTTCCTCTCTGCAGCCTCGGGACATCTCGCCAGAGCTTCTCGATATGTGGCGAGACCATCGTTTATGTCGGCACTTTCATCTGGCGTTGCAAAGCGGCAGTGATGCTGTGCTTGGACGGATGAGGCGGCATTATTCTGTGGAGGATTATAAACAGGCAGTGTCTTTGATTCGGAAGTCTGTGCCTGATGTAGCCATCACTACAGACATTATGGTGGGTTTTCCCGGTGAGAGCGTTGAAGAATTTGAGGAGAGTTACCGATTTTGTGAAGAGATTGATTTCGCCAATATTCATGTCTTCAGCTATTCCTCTCGGCCGGGAACATTGGCATCTGGGATGCCAGATCAGGTGAACGATAGACTGAAGAAGGAGCGCAGCCTGCAGGTGCTGGATCTGGCTCAACGCAGTTTGCACAAATTCTGTCAGCGATTCTTGGGGCAGAGAATTACCGTCTTGTGGGAAAATGAGGTTACTCCGGGCAGCGGTATATATTCAGGACTTAGCCACAACTATATTCGAATTTTCACTCAAAGCAGTGAGCCGTTGACCAATCAGTTTCGTTTGGTACGCCCCGTCCGGTTGCATAAGCAGGGGTTATGGGGGGAGTTTACAGATGAAGATTAGCGTCAAGGCAATTCCTAATTCGAAGACGGAGGAGGTCGT
>MGOH01000037.1 GCA_001795315.1 Chloroflexi bacterium RBG_19FT_COMBO_48_23 | reverse complement strand
GGTGAGTATTAAAGACAGAACACCTAATGTGATATCTCTTCTAGATAACCGCTGCTTGACTTCATCTCCGGCGGTTACCGTATCCATTCGTGCGGAATCTCCCATTTACCCAGCTGATTTGACCTTTTTCTTGGTGCTGAAGTTTAGCACATCACCACTAACGCCAACAACCACAGTCTCTCCGTCTTTTATCTCGCCTTGCAATATCCGGCTAGACATAGGGTTTTCCACATAACGTTGAATTGCACGGCGCAGCGGACGTGCTCCATAGGCCGGCTCATAGCCCTTCTTGAGCAGCCAGGCTTTTACCTCGTCACTTAGCTCCAATTTCATATTGCGCTCATCTAATCTCTTCTGCACTTCAAGAATTAACAGGTCAACAATCCTCTTTAAGTGCTCTTCAGTTAGCGGCCGGAAGATAATAGTGTCATCTATTCTATTGAGAAACTCAGGGCGAAAGGTCTTTTTCAAATCGCTCTCTATAGAACTCCTGAGCCTGTCCATCTCGTCTTTATCCTGCTTTTCCTGAGAGGTTGAAAAACCTATTGCCCGGCTTGCCTGACGGGTGAATTCAAGCATACCTAAGTTGCTGGTCATTATCACCACTGTTTCCCTAAAATTGACTGTCCTGCCATGGCCGTCAGTCAGCCTACCATCCTCCAGTATCTGGAGCAGAATGTTAAAGACATCAGGATGTGCCTTCTCAATCTCATCAAAAAGAATCACCCGAAACGGGCGCCTTCGCACTGCCTCGGTTAGTTGCCCCGCCTCGTCATAACCCACATATCCAGGCGGAGCACCGATTAGCCGAGATACCGTGTGCTTCTCCCCGAACTCTGACATATCCAGCCTTATCATGGCTTCCTCATCGTCAAAGAGAAATTGAGCTAAAGCCCTGGCCAGCTCTGTCTTACCAACACCTGTAGGACCCAGGAAGATGAAGCTACCTACGGGTCTCTTGGGGTCTTTAAGCCCGGCTCGCCCTCGCCTGATAGCTTCAGAGATAACTGAAACTGCCTCCTCCTGGTTCACAATCCTCTCATGCAGCCTCTCTTCCATATGAATTAACTTCTCAGCCTCACCTTCCAGCATCCTGGATACGGGGATACCCGTCCATTTGGCGACCAGCTCGGCAATAGTCTCCTCATCCACAACACTATCGATTTTTTTCTCCTTGCGCCATTCGGCTTCTTTCTTATCACGCTCCGGCTCAAGCTGCAACCTATGGGACTTTAACTCAGCTGCTTTTTGGTATTCTCCCCGTTGAGAAGCTGAATCTTCCTCATCTTGCGATTGTTTTATCTTCGTGTCCAGCTCTTTGATATCCGGTGGCTTGCTTTCCATGTCAATGCGCAGCTTGCTTGCTGCCTCATCAATAAGGTCAATTGCCTTATCGGGGAGAAACCTGTCTGAGATATAACGCTGACTAAGTTTGGCAGCAGCCTCCAGGGCAGAGTCATCTATTTTTATCTTGTGATGGGCCTCATATCTGGGACGCAAGCTATGCAGCATCTCTATGGTCGCCTCAACACTCGGCTCACTGAGAAACACGGGCTGTAACCGCCGCTCCAGCGCCTTATCCTTCTCAATATGCTGTCGATACTCATCTAAAGTAGTTGCCCCAACGCACTGGAGTTCACCACGAGCTAATGCTGGCTTTAACATGTTGCTGGCATCAATAGCCCCCTCAGCAGCCCCGGCACCAACAACAGTGTGCAACTCATCTATAAACAAGATAACCTCACCACTGGCCTGGCGAACCTCATCCATAACCGCCTTCAATCTCTCCTCAAACTCGCCTCTGAACTTGCTGCCAGCAACCAGTGCTCCCATATCCAGGGCAACCACCTTCTTGTCCCTAAGAGAATCAGGGACATCATCAGCCGCGATCTTCTGGGCTAGCCCTTCAGCAATAGCTGTTTTTCCAACGCCAGCCTCGCCGATAATAACAGGGTTATTCTTGGTGCGCCGGGTCAATACCTGCATCACCCGCTTTATCTCCTCGTCTCGCCCAATCACCGGGTCGAGCTTTCCCTGGCGAGCTAATTCAGTGAGATCACGTCCATACTTCTCCAGCGAACGATACCTGCTCTCAGCAGTCGGGCTGTCAACCCGATGACTACCACGAATATCCTGAAGCGCCCGATAAATTTTCTCCTGGTCTACCCCGGACTCCTTCAGAATTGTAGCTGCCTCTCCATTACCCTCCACCACAATAGCAATCAGCAGATGCTCAATGCTGATGAAATCATCCTTGAGCCTATCAGCCTCACGAGCCGCATTATCCATGAGTCGAGCGATTCGAGGTGTAGTATAAACTTGGGCTGACTCATGGGTTGCTTTCGGAGCACGGTCGAGGCTATCTTCAACTCTCTTTCTTATCACCTCCACATTCGCACCCAACTTTCCCAATATCTGTGAGGTCAAGCCGCCCTCTTGCTCCAGCAATGCCAGTAAAATATGCTCCACATCCCACTGGACATGGTGATAACGACTAGCGATGCTTTGCGAAGCGGCCAGCACTTCCCTGGCCTGCTCAGTGAATTTCTCTGGTCTCATAATTATCCCTTACTTTCCTCCAAACTCTTCCTTGATTAGCTTATCTCGGTAATCTGTAACATGGGAGCATTCAGGCCCTTGGCATTTCTCCATCTTGAGCCTCATGTTTCTATCGAATTTCTGCTTTCTGTCCTCAAGAGCCTTCTGCTTATACCGCTTATACCAGATGCATTTAGTTGTCCAATCTTTGTTCACAATTATAGTGACAAAATCATCAACCAAATCACAGCGAACAGTGGTCGCCGTAATCTGCCAATTGGCAGGTTGCAGTTCTGTCCTTGCTTTAGGCATCGTCAACCTCTCTATTCAATTCGCCTTCTATTGCTGTTTCAGCCTCTCTAAGCTTCTCAATCTTAAATTCCATTTCCTGAATTTGGCGTTGCATTTCTATCATTTTCTCCGCCATACGTATTACCACCTCCACCCCAGCCAGATTAATTCCCAAATCGCTCATCAAGGTTTTAACCTGATGAAGGCGTTCAATATCAGTCTCAGAATAATAACGGATATTCCCCTTGGAACGATACGGCTGCACCAGGCCAATTCTTTCGTAATAACGCAAGGTGTGCGTCTCAATGCCCACTATTCGAGCCGCAACGCTTATGACATATCTCGGTTCTGAACCCGCCGAATTCATCTATCTTATCACCTCAATAATACAATGGCAATGCTTAACTGCGACGGTACTTTCGCAACTGCTCGAAAAGCTGCCGCTCCTCTGGCGCCAATTGTGTCGGCAGCACCACCTTCACTTTAGCAAAAATGTCACCTCGTGAAGAGTCGTTCAAATGCGGCATTCCCTGACCTGTCAAACGAAACACTTTTCCGTTCTGAGTCTCCGGCGGTACTTTTAAAGCCACATTTCCTTTAAGTGTTGGGGCTCCTACCTCACCACCAAGCATGGCAGTTACCAAGGGCACGGGTACCTCAACATGAAGGTCATCGTCTTTACGCTCAAACATTCGGTGAGGCAGTACTTTCACTACGAGATAGAGGTCGCCTTTAGCCCCATCGTAGCCTTGACTTCCCTGCCCGGCAATTCGCACCTTTGAACCGTCTCCGACACCCGGTGGGATTTTTACTTCAATCCTCTTAGGTCTCAACAATCTACCTGCGCCTCCGCAGTTAGAACATCGTGCCCTGCCAACCCTGCCACTACCACCACAAACTGAGCAAGGTTCTTCAGCCTGAAGTTGAAGAACCCGCTTTGTCCCATGATAAGCCTCTTCCAGAGTGATCTCAACAGGATACTCCAAGACCCTAGGCTTGGCAGAACGCCGTGCAGTACCTTGTGGGCCGCTACCAAAGCCCCGAAAAACACCACCGAAGATGTCACCTAAATCGCCTAAGTCACCAAAATCAAAGGTGGTATGGGCGCCACCCGTACTGAAATCCCCCCGAGTCCCTTGACCAGCTTTGGTAAACTGCTCGGCATATTGCCACTGGTCACCATATTGGTCATATTTCTTTCGTTTTTCCGGGTCGGAAAGCACCTCATATGCCTCGTTTACCTCTTTAAACTTAGCTTCAGACGCCTTGTCCCCAAGATTGACATCAGGATGATACTTACGAGCAAGCCGCCGATAAGCCTGCTTTATCTCCTTTTCAGGGGCGCTACGACCCACACCCAAAATCGAATAATAATCTTTACCTGGCATAGTATTCACCTTAAGTCCTTTAGCTGTATTATTTTAAACAACTTATTAAGCTTTGTCAAATACCTGCTCTATATATATTAATATATTTAATATATCTTATTAACTTTCTTATAATTTACTATGAGTGGGGAACAGAATACATAAAGGAGGTAAAAGTATAAATATTTTGCGATGGGAGCCATTCAGAGAAATGACGAGTCTGAGAGATGCTATGGCACCTTCAGTCGCTTATTGCCTGTCCCGGTTAAGGTCAAGACAAAGCAAATCACTGAGGGTGAAAAAACAGAAGCCAAAAGCTAAAATGCCTATTACTGAGCTCCACTCACCGATTGCCAAACTTCAAGAAGCTGCCGAACAATCTGCGCTGTAGCCCCCCATATCAACTTACCCTCGTATTCATAGGAATAACCAACAAAAACCTCGTCGTCGAAAGTGTAACGTTCCTCTCTCCTCTTAGCCTTATACAACAAAGCTGAGACTGGGACGCTGAAAATTTCATCTATCTCATAAGGATTTAAAGTGAACTGGTAAGGATGGGGGATAAAAGCTACAAAAGGTGAGATATTGAAACTCGATGTTGTTGTGGGAGTATCATCCAGTTCTCCCAGAACCTCCGCATCTTTGACTTCCAATCCAATCTCCTCCCAGCTCTCTCTAAGGGCTGTATCCAAAAGATTAGCATCAACCTCGCTGCGAGCCCCACCAGGAAATGATATCTGCCCCTTGTGATGCGGCACCTGGTCGCTACGCTGGGTAAAAATGATATGATAACCTCCGTCCTTGCAGAAAATCGGGATGAGCACTGCTGCCTCAGTCAATCCTCTGCCGCTTAAACTCATCTTTCGCCGCAAAGCCAAAGCCTGCCTGAGATTCTCTTTCATTTAGCAATCAATATTACATCACGACCACATGCAAAACAAATCTAACAGCCTTGATGAGATAGCCTATTCTGAAGTTTGCTAAAAGGTTGATTCGTCAGCTATACTGAAATGTTGAGGTTATTTTGTTATGCCTAGCAATCGGGACTATTACGAAATACTTGGGGTTCCAAGAAACGCCAGTGACGAGGAAATCAAGAAAGCCTTCCGCAGGTTAGCCTTCAAGTATCATCCTGACCACAACAACGAGTCAGAAGCTGAAGAGAAATTCAAAGAGCTAAGCGAAGCTTACGAGGTTCTCTCCGATGCCAAAAAGCGTGCCTCTTATGACCGCTATGGCAATGTAGCCACCGCAGATTGGTCTGGTTTCGAAGATATCGGTTTCGGTGGTCTGGGTGACATCTTCGATGCTTTCTTTGGTGCCACTACCACCAGAGCTCAACGTCGTTCCCCACAAAAAGGATCTGACCTGCGAGCTAACCTGACACTTTCTTTTGAAGAAGCTGTCTCTGGCACAGACAAGCAATTCGAGATTTCGCGCATCGAAAACTGCTCTGTGTGCCAGGGTCTCGGCAGCCAACCAGGAACAAACCCACAAAAATGCCCTAACTGTAACGGCAATGGTGAGATACGCCGAACTCAACAAAGCCTTTTCGGGCGTTTCGTTCACACCGCCACCTGTCCACACTGTAAAGGCGAAGGCACGGTGATTAACAACCCATGCCACCAGTGCAAAGGTAGCGGTAAAGAAAGAATAAAACGCAAACTCACGGTTACTATTCCCCCAGGTGTAGACGAAGGGCATCAAATGCGCCTCAGCAATGAAGGTAACGCCGGAATATATGGTGCCTCTCCGGGCGACATCTACATCAACTTTTCAGTGAAACCACATAAGTTCTTTGTCCGCAAAGACTTCGACATCTTCTATGAGTTGCCCATTAATTTCGCGCAAGCTGCTCTGGGAGATGAATTAGAAGTACCCACCCTCGAGGGTAAAGCGACATTGAAGATACCGCCGGGGGCTCAAAACGGGAAGGTGTTTCACCTCAAAGGCAAAGGCGTACCCCGACTTCACGGCAGAGGTAAGGGAGACCAACTGGTCATAATCAATGTCATAACCCCACAATCTATGGATGCCAATCAGCGGCGACTTTTTGAAGAATTAGCCAAAACTCTGCCTGCAGAGAAAACGCCTGAAATCGAAGACCACGAAACTACCCGGTAGACGAGAGACGTACCAATCAAGATTTAGAGGATTTATTCAGGTTTCAGTCCGTTCTTGAACCGCTTTAATATCTCAGCCGGCGGCAGGGACTCGAATAACACGCTGTATATAAGGTTCATAGTTGGTGTTTCAAGTTTAAGCCTATTCGCCAAACTGTGGGCAGCTATAGCCGTATCAACCCCCTCAGCAACATGCGACATGGAATTAATTATGTCACCTATAAGTCGTCCCTTACCCAATTCGTAACCTACATAGTGATTACGACTCAATGGACTGTTACCCGTAGCTATGAGGTCACCCAAGCCAGCCAGTCCATAAAAAGTGTCCGTCTTAGCTCCTAAGGCTGCCCCCAGCGAAACAATCTCGCTCCAGCCCAGGGTTATAAACGCAGCTTTGGCATTGTTGCCCATATCCAATCCATCCATGACTCCAGCCCCTAATGCAATCACATTCTTTAAGGCACCGCACAGCTCAACACCAACAATGTCATCGCTGACGAAAACGGAGAAATTCGGTGAATCCAGCAACTCCTGCACCTTTCTGTTAATATCCATATCCCATCCGGCTACTACCGAGGTAGCAGGTAAGCCCTGGTTAATTTCCCCAGAAAGATTCGGCCCGGATAGAACACATATCCTGTCCTGCGAAACACAGGCAGCCTCATCGGTTATCACTTCTGACATCCTTTTACCGGTTTCCGCTTCCAGTCCCTTAGCCACGCTTATCAGAATCATAGAAGCGCTTAGATGAGGATTACTCAGCCTCATGTTTTGCCGCATACGCTGAGCCGGCACGGCACAGATAACAAACTCAGCCGTACATAATGCCTCGTCAAGATTACCTGTAAAGGAAAGTTCACTGGTGGAGACGCCTCTCGACAAGCTCGCCTGATGCTCCTGTCTTAGCTCATCGGCCTTGGCTTCGGTCCGAGCCCAAACGCTGACCATTGCCCCCTTGTCTGCCAGCAGCCTGCCCAGGGTATTGCCCCAGGTAGTAGCACCGATAATAGTAACTTTGGACATAATCAGTTACCCCTTAAAAAAGACGAGCGCGTTTTCATACGGTTGTGGTTAGGAAGATAAAATAACAAGCTACCCTACACGGCCTCCACCCATCCGATTCTCAGTGCCAGCTTGTAACCTGCTGATATTGCTCCGATGTTGATAAATAATTAAGGCAGCAGCTACCACGCTATAAACCAGGTATACAGGTGGAGAGGCATCAACCACCGTCAATACTATAAAAAAACACAAAATGCTCAATGAGCCAAGTATAGAACCCAGGGACATGTATTTACTCAGCAAAACCGTCACTATCAAAATCGCACCGCCGAACAAAGCAGCCACGGGGAAAATAGCAAACCAGCTACCAAAGTAAGCAGCTGCGCCCTTACCTCCACGAAATTTGATATATACAGACCAGTTGTGCCCCACCATCACCATCAAAGCCGTTATCACCTGACTCCATTGCCAATTAAGGGGAAACCCAGCTATTGAAAGCACGCTGTCACCTATGATGAACCTGGCCAACAGCACCGGCACAAATGCCTTGACTATGTCGAGAGCCATTGTAAGGGCTCCTGCCTTGAAACCTAGAACACGCAACACGTTGGTCCCGCCAAGATTACCGCTACCATGCTTGGAGATATCAATCCCTGCCATCAGTTTGCTGATTATTAAAGCAAACGGAATAGCACCCATAAGATAACCAATCACCGCAACAAGGACGAATTTGGCAACTATCACGCCTTTTTACCACCTACTTTCTGAAGCTTCCTTGATTTTGCCTTCTTGAAAAGCAGTCGCAATGAGGTACCGGAAAAGCCAAAGGTTTGCCGCAGCCTGTTCTCTAAATAGCGCTGATAAGAGAAATGCACTAACTGGGGGTCGTTAACCAGAAGAGCAAAGCTCGGCGGATTGATGCCCGCCTGATAGGCACGAATAACTTCGAGTTGCCTTAAGCCTTTGCGTGGGCGCGTGTGAGCCATCACCGCATCTTTAATAAGCTTATCCACTACAGCGTCAGGCAACTGTTTTTGCCTTTCCTGCCACACCTCCAGAGCCTTAACTACTATCTCATTTACGCCACGCCTAAACTTAGCTGAAGCATAAAGAACAGGAACATGAGCCATAAATTTTAGCCGCTGTTGAAATTGCTGAGCATATGCTTCCTTGGGCTGCTCAGAGACAAGGTCCCACTTGTTTATCACCAGTACCATGCCTTTGCCCGCCTGCTTGATATAGCCGGCAATATGCACATCCTGAGCAGTAATAAACTCAGTGGCATCAGTAACTAACAGGGCAACATCACAACGATTAACGGCACGCAAAGCTCGAATCAAGCTGTAATATTCTATTCCAATGCTGGAACGCCCGCGTCGCCTGATGCCAGCAGTATCTATCAATAGCAACTCCTGACCTCGATGATTGAAAACGGTGTCTACAGCATCCCGAGTTGTTCCGGGAGTCTGATCCACGATAGATCTCTCCTCACCCACAATAGCATTCAATAACATCGACTTCCCCACGTTAGGTCGCCCCACGATAGCCAGTTTCGGTCTATCTGAATCAACAACACCAATAGAAGGCTCAGGAAGAAGATGGGCTATCGCCTGCCAGAGATCACTTATACCCCGACCGTGATGAGCACTAATAGCCAGTGGAGCACCAACACCTAACTGGTAGAAATCGGCTGTCTGGCTTTCCAATTTTATATTATCCGCCTTATTAGCTGCCAAGATTACTGGCTTATGGCAGGTGCGCAACAGGTCGGCTATCTCACGGTCGGCAACAATTATCCCATCACGAATATCAACCATAAAAATAATTACATCAGCTTCAGCTATGGCTGCCTCTGCCTGGTCCTTAACTTTCTGAGCCAGAGAGGAACCTGCCACTAGCTCCAAGCCACCGGTATCAACCAAAGTCACTTCACGTCCCTGCCAGGAAACATCGGCAAAGACACGGTCACGCGTCGTCCCCGGCAGGTCCTCAAC
>MGOH01000036.1:4380-9405 GCA_001795315.1 Chloroflexi bacterium RBG_19FT_COMBO_48_23 | reverse complement strand
GGCAATTTCGGTCCCAGGTCTTTAGTCATAACTATTAAACGGAGCTGCCTCGTAATCATAGCCAGGATATACGAAGGAGAAGCACCATCCCGTAGTAATCGATGGAGCAATTGTTGAGCCACCTTTGTTCGCCCCTCAAGAATAGAATCCACCAGAGCGAAGATATTAGCCTCTCTGGCATAACTCGTCACCTGTTTGACGCTGTCCTCGGTAATAACCTGGCCTGAGCAATAGGCAAGCAGCTTATCTATTTCGCTGTTCATAGTCCATAAATCGGCACCGACAAGCTCAACCAGCAGCTTCGCCGCTCCGGGTGATATGGTTCCACCACCGCATTTCACCCGGTCTTGTATCCAGTCGCTCAGGTCTCTATCGCTTAATGGAGCAAAACCTTTGATTTTGGCCAGCGACGACACAGACTTCAACAAGCGATTGCTAGCCTTCACTTCGCCATCAATTAAAACCAGTACAGTGGTCGACGGCATCTGTTTGACATATTCGACCAGCTCCATCCATTCCTTTAGCGCTGAGTCAACTTTCGACTTAGAACGAGTTGTTCGCCGTTCTGACCCGGACTTTGACTCAAAGCGTCCCAACAAGCCTTTAACAATGACCAGCCTGTGCGAACACAAAAATGGGACTGCACTGCAGGCATCCTTAAGTTGGTTTAAATTTAGCTGCTGACCATCTAACATGCTGGTATTAACTGCCAGCATCTCCTGATCGCCCAACTCGTTTTTTATCTCTTCCAGCGCTCGCTGGAGGGAGAAATCGTCTTTTCCGTAGAGTATGTAAAACAAGCTCTATTCCCCACTACATTTTATCATAGACAAAGTACTTGATTTTGCTTTCAGTACTGGCTATACTCAACTGGTTGGCCGAAACGTGGAAAATTCTCAACAACATTTTCAGCCCAGACACGTGCAGCAGCAGCTATTTCAGTTATTTAATTTGTAAGGAGGCAAGGATGAGCTATTCTTTTGATGAAGAAACCGGCATTGAGGATGGGATAGAGCTGGACCTAGAGATGCTCCGCGAGGATTTGATAGCCGAATTACAGGCTATAAATCAATACCAGGAACATATCGAGGCTTTGGATAGTGAGGAGGCCATAAGAGTTCTGGAACATATACGCGATGACGAGAAGGAGCATGTTGCCGAATTGATTAAACTAATTCAGACGCTCGACCCGGTTCAAGCTGAGAAATTCACCAAAGGGATATTATAGCGGGGGTGCAGCGATAACAAGGAGAATAACACTTTGAAAGTAATGGTTATCGGCGGCGGAGCTAGGGAGCATGCACTGGCCTGGAAAATCGCCCAAAGCCCCAAAGTCAAGGAACTCTATGTAGCCCCAGGCAACGCTGGCACGGCATCCATCGCCAATAATCTGAACATCCGTCCCACCAATATAGAGGCTTTAGCTAAAGCTGCCCAAGACATCGGCATTACCCTCACCATCGTTGGTCCAGAAGCATCCTTAGCTGCAGGTATTGTAGATTACTTTGAACGTTTACGTCTGCCAATCTTCGGGCCGACGAAAGCCGCCGCGCAACTGGAATCGAGCAAGGTCTTTGCCAAAAACCTGATGCAAAAATATGGCATACCCTGCCCTAATAGTATCACTTTCTCCAGCTATCTCGAAGCTAAAAAATATCTTGAGTCTCAGCCAACACCGGTCGTAGTTAAGGCTGATGGTCTGGCTGCCGGTAAAGGAGTAACCGTAGCCAGCTCCACAGAGGAAGCTTTAAAAGCCCTGTCTGATATTATGGAGGCTAAGGTTTTTGGTTCGGCCGGTGACAGTGTGGTGATTGAGGAATATCTAACCGGCAAAGAAGTAAGTCTTTTAGCCTTTACCGACGGCAAGACAGTTATCCCGATGGTTCCAGCTTGTGACTATAAGAGGGTGTTTGACGATGACCAGGGCCCTAACACTGGTGGCATGGGCAGCTACAGCCCGCCCGGATTCTTTGATACCCAAATGACCCGGGAGGTAACAAAAAATATTCTGCAACCAGCGGTAGAGGCAATGGCACAAGAAGGTATGTCTTACAAAGGGGTACTTTATGCCGGCCTGATGATAGCCAAAGACGGGCCAAAAGTGTTAGAATTTAACGCCAGATTCGGTGACCCGGAGACCCAGGCAATTTTACCTCGCCTGAAGACTGATTTAGTGGACATTGTTCTGGCTATAGTAGATAATAGGCTGAACGAAGTGGTTGTAGAGTGGAACAACGACGCCTGCGTCGGTGTGGTGATGGCATCGGCCGGATATCCTGGAAGTTACAAGACGGGTTTTCCCATTACAGGACTGGACAAGGTGGATGAAAAAATTCTGGTTTTCCATGCCGGGACCAAGCTCGACAATAATTCACAAGTGCATACTGACGGAGGACGAGTGCTCACGGTAACAGCCGCTGGCAAAAACATGGCTGAAGCCAGAGCCAAAGTCTACCATAATCTGCCTCGCATCCATTTCGATGGCTGTCATTACCGCAAAGATATCGCAGCCAGGGAGGTAAAGTAAATGCCCCTATTAGGCATAGTCATAGGCAGCAAAAACGATGAGCCGTTAATACAGCCAGCCCTGGATATATTACAGCAACTAAACATCAAATATGAATTGTCGATATTATCAGCACACAGAAACCCGGATAAAGTTCGTGAATATGCTTCCAAGGCTAAAGAAGAAGGGGTAGAAGTCATAATCGCTGCTGCTGGCGCTGCGGCTCATCTGCCTGGAGTTCTAGCCAGCTGGACGACATTGCCGGTCATCGGAGTGCCGCTACCTACCAGCGAACTCAAAGGCGTTGACTCGCTATACTCTATAGTCCAGATGCCAGCCGGAGTACCTGTGGCATGTGTCGGCATCGGCACGCCAGGAGCTAAGAATGCTGCCCTGCTGGCTGCCCAAATTCTGGGCATAAAATATAAAGAAATAAAAGACGCCTATGAGAAATACAAACAGAAGCTGGCTGAGACATAGACCCGGAGAAGAAGAATATGATTGAACGCTACTCCCGACCACAGATGAAAAAAACATGGTCTGAAGACAATAAGTTCGATAAATGGCTTCAGGTCGAGATAGCCGTCTGCGAAGCCTGGGCAGATGTAGGAGTCATCCCCAAAGAGTCGATCCCCAAGATAAAGAAGGCGCGTGTTAGCCTGGAGCGCGTCGCCGAAATTCTCAAGGTGACTCACCACGACGTAACCGCTTTCCTTCAAGCAGTGGCCGAAGGACTCGGTGAGGAGTCCCGCTTCATTCACCTCGGTCTCACTTCATCCGATGTCATAGATACTGCCCTTAGCCTCCAACTGAAAGAGGCTGCAAAACTCCTGGCTCAAGGTATTGACGAGCTTATTTCCGTACTTACAGATAAAGCCATTGAGCACAAGCACACCATAATGATAGGTCGGACTCACGGTGTTCACGCCGAGCCTATCACCTTTGGACTTAAGCTGGCAATATGGACACAGGAGATGAAACGCAATGCCGCCAGATTGACTGAAGCTGAAAAAGCCATCAGCGTGGGCAAGATCTCTGGAGCAGTGGGCACCTACGCTACTGTGCCACCTGAGGTTGAAGAGAAGGCTTGCACCAGGTTAGGACTAGTTCCAGCACCGATATCAAGCCAGATTATCCAGCGCGACCGCCATGCTCAGTTCGTCACCACGCTAGCCATCATCGCCAGTTCACTGGAAAAGTTTGCCACCGAAATCAGAAGCCTGCAACGAACCGAGGTATTAGAAGCCGAAGAGCCATTCGCTGCCGGGCAAACCGGCTCCTCAGCCATGCCGCATAAGCGTAATCCAGAGCTCTGCGAGCGGGTCTGCGGACTGGCACGGCTGGTAAGAGGTTATGCCCTAACGTCCATGGAAAATATCGCCCTGTGGCATGAGAGGGACATCAGCCATTCTTCCAATGAACGCATCACCTTGCCTGACTCCTGCCTGGTTCTGGATTATATCCTGCACATCTTCACTTCAGTAATGAGAGGGCTTCAGGTCTACCCCGAAAACATGCGCCGAAACCTCGAGATTACTCAAGGTTTGGTCTTCTCTCAACGAGTACTCATAGCTCTAATAAATAAAGGGCTAAGCCGACAAGAAGCCTACAAGCTAGTCCAGAGAAATGCCATGAAAGCGTGGAAAGAGAAAACCAGCTTCTTAAAGTTGCTAAAGGCTGACACCGAGGTAACGCGCGAGCTATCCGATTCAGAACTGGAGTCACTTTTCGATTACCAATACTTCACCAGATATGTAGATAAGGTATTTCAGCGGCTGGATTTAACCGAGAAAAAGAGACCTAAATCAGCTAAAGCAGCAGAACTGGCACCACAAGCACTTTGAGACTGGTAACATTATGTCAACAACTCTATCTGAAGCAAACTTGCCTCTCCCTCTGTTCTGTCGGGGAAAAGTACGTGACACCTACAACCTTGACGATAAACTGCTAATCGTCTCTACAGACAGACTCTCCGCATTCGATGTTGTCCTGCCCGACCCCATTCCCGATAAAGGACGGGTGCTCAATCAGATATCATTCTTCTGGTTTGAAAAGACAAGCCAGGTCATGCCCAACCACCTCATAACGCCGATAGATACTCTAGATTCATTAAAACAATACTTTCCGCCGAATACCACACTGCCGGATTATCTTATCGGTCGCTCGATGATTACTCTCAAAGCTGAGCGCGTCCCTGTTGAATGTGTCGTTCGAGGCTACATTTCAGGTTCAGCCTGGGCAGAGTATAAACAAGCCGGCACCATATGTGGCATGCTAACGCCCAAAGGACTGCAAGAAAGCCAGGAACTGCCTGAACCCATATTCACACCAACTACCAAAGCCGATACCGGGCATGATGAGCCTCTCAGCAAAAAAGAGATGGAAAACCTGGTGGGCAAATCCACCGCTCGTGAGCTCGAGGAAAAGAGCCTGGCTGTCTACCAGCACGCTCGAAACTATGCTAGGGGACGGGACATTATTATTGCCGATACCAAGTTTGAGTTCGGTTTTGTCAATGG
>MGOH01000036.1:0-4356 GCA_001795315.1 Chloroflexi bacterium RBG_19FT_COMBO_48_23 | reverse complement strand
ATATACTGTTGGATGCTCTCAACCCAGCCTGGACAAGCAGCCGGTTCGCGATTGGCTGGTAGCCTCTGGCTGGAACAAAGAGCCACCAGCACCAAAGCTTCCACCTGAAGTAATCAAGGCCACGACTCGACGGTACGTTGAAGCATACCAACGCCTGACTGGAAAGAAGCTGTAAAATGTATCTAGCTAAAGTCTATGTAACCCTCAAGCCAACGGTGAATGACCCGCAAGGCCTGACCATAAGAGGAGCACTGCACAATCTCGGCTTTGCCTCAGTCGAAGATGTCCGTGCTGGGAAATATATCGAAGTCCGACTTGAGGGAAATAACCCCACTAAAGCCACCGAGCAGATAAACGATATGTGTCGCAAGCTACTGGCCAATCCAGTTATCGAAAACTATCGCTTCGACCTGGAGAAGCTTTAGCTCTTTTCCCTAAATCCTACTATCGAATCAGATTAGTCTGCAATAAATGCTATGCTATAATGCTCACCTTACATGCATCACAGCATTAGCACTTATCACAAACCCGCCATCAAGGACGTCAAACAATCGTTGCTTCTAGAACTCCGACTCAGGTTCACTATATGAATTATTACCTTCGTCCGATTCTAACAGAGCACCGTTTGAGTCAGCCTTAACCATCGCACCCATGTGAGTGCCGGTATAATTATAAGCGGCGAACTTTTCTTGTCTGGACTCACCTGCGGCCAGAGGATCTACGGTGTCAGTAGCCACCGGTAAACAAGGCAGCTTACAAGGATAAACATATAAGGCCGAGACGCTTTCAAGTGATGTCGCAGTGCCTTCATTTTTAATCCGGTAATAGATTTTGTCTCCAGTTATCTCGTGTACTAGCCAGATATCTTGAATAACCAGGTCCGGCAGCTTAAGTGTATATATTAGTCCGGTTGTAATACACGGCCATGACTTGGTGTACGAATTGTTGGCTTCAGAGCTTTCAGCCACAGCATCGCCCGTGTCCGCCTCAACAACTACAGTATCACTCAAGAGAGTACAGGCGTAATCATAACCAGTAAATGTCTCGGTTTTCGACTCACCCGGAGCCAGAGAGCCTACGCTATCATTCGCTACCACAACAGTATCGATCAGCAATGTTGAAGTGCTTGGCCCAGCCGTCGCATCACCCTGATTCTTTATCTTATAGCTGATCTTGTCACCTGACCGTGAGATATCCTGGATAACCAGGTCCGGCTCACCCACAGCCGGTGCCCCAACGACCAAGACCGTAATTGTAAGACTATACCATCCAAGGGCATTGGTTGCCGTCAGGGTGTAATTGGTGCTCGTCGCCGGCGATACAAGAGTGGTCCCCACAGAAGCAACAGAACCTACCCCGAAATCAATAGCCACCGATGTGGCATTTGCAACGTCCCAGCTTAATATAGTAGAACTACCAGCAGATACAATGGGCGGGTTAGCCACGAAATAATTGACCACCGGCAGGCCAGAAGGCGTTGGCGCGGGAGGGGGAGGGGGAGGGGGTGTAGGTGCTCCAGTAATTATGACCTGGGCAGTAGCTGTAGCGCTCATGCCAGATGCATTGGTCGCCGTCAGGGTATATACGGCAGTCTCGCTCGGCATTACAGCTCTACTCCCGTTTAAAGCTACATTTCCTATCCCCTGGTCTATGCTAACCTTAGTAGCTCCTAAGACATTCCAACTGAGCGTAGAAGACTCGCCAGCGGCAATAGCCGGTGGGTCAGCACCAAATGAGCTTATGACAGGCGACTCAGAAGTGGTGGTAACAGTAAGCCCTGTCAAATCACAGCCGGCAGTAAGCACCACCAGCAGCAGAAGCAAAGGAATCATTTTTTTCATTTTTCACCTCCCAGCAATATTTTCTATAGTATGCTATCGAATTATTCTGGCTTCCACCCAGGCTGCCCAATCTTGGTTTGAGGGACCATTGGTTCTCACTTGCAGGTAGAAGTTAACTTGTTTCCCAAAAGACTCGGGTGGGAATGGTACATCGATAGTCTTTAACTTGCTATCGTAGCTATCAACTACGGAAAACATCAAGGTTACGGGGCCATAAACGCCTGCCTCGCGATAACTCGCCTCAAAAAGAACATTCCCCGCACCGGCACCTTGAAATAGTCCGACCTTGGCAACGAAGCGTTCACCGGGCTTCACCAGGTGCGCTATGGGATAATAACCATAGATGTAGCCATCATCAACCCATTTAGGATGTGTCGCCAGCACTTTGCCGTAACTTGAACCATCCTCCATCACACCGGAGGTTTCGTAACGGGCGGAACCGTTGGAGTCGCCGCCACTTCCACCAAAGCTCAGATCAGTACTCGGCAGTCCACTTTTCCAGATAACAGGAGCTGCACCGGCACTATCTACAAAATTGTAGCTAATTTGAATTGCGTAGTTCTTCTGATCTTCGTTGTTAGTTTCATCGGCTTCAGCTATGGCACCACTAGCATCGGCAACAACCTTTATTTGCGGTGTGCTGGGGTTAAAGACCCAGCCGGTGAACTGCTTGGTTTCTGAAGCACCTGCAGCCAGCATCCCCACGGAGTCAGAAGCCTTATATGCAGTGCTGGCATATAGTTTGGTGGTGCTGGCCCCGGCATCAGCAGTACCCTGGTTCTTAATGGTGTAATTGATTTTGTAACCTTCCGATGTTTCAACTCTCTCGATATTGGTAATAACCAAATCCGGTTCTCCAGCAGGCGGTGGCGCCCCAGCAACCAGAACGCTAAGGATACGGCTAACCACTCCATAGGCATTACCTGCATTCAAGATGAAATCGGTGCTGGATGAGAGTGTCACTAACATGGTTCCCGATGAGTCAACAGGACCTATGCCTGGATCGATACTAACTGCTGTCGCATCGGACACATTCCAGCGCAGAAAGGTCGAACCACTGCCACCAGATATAACCGGCGGGCTAGCCGTGAAATAATTGACCACAGGCAGACCTGCAGACGGGGGAGTGGGAGTTGGTGTAGGTGTAGGTGTAGGCGTTGGCGCTCCTGAAACTATGACCTGAGCCGTAGCCGTAGTGCTCATGCCAGACGCACTGGTCGCCGTCAGGGTATAAACAGTGGTGGCACTTGGCATCACAGCTCTGGTACCGCCCAAGGCAACATTGCCTACACCCTGGTCTATGCTGACCGTTGTCGCCCCAGCAACACCCCAGCTAAGCGTTGAAGATTCACCAGCCGCAATAGTTGGCGGACTGGCATCAAAGGAATTGATTGTCGGTGGCTCACCAGAAGTGCTAATTGTAATCGGGCCGCCAGGCACACAGCCAGCAGTAAACACCACCAGCAGCAGAAGCAAAGGAACTAATTTTTTCATGTTTCACCCCCAAAAATTTAAACACCCAAAGAGCATAATCACAGCAAGTCATTACTATCATGCATCAATGCCGATATTCAACAATAAGCCTCGTTCTACCATCTCCCAATGCCACGTAGTTAGCCTGATTGTTATAGGAGTAAGGTTTTTCAAACTGAAAGCGAAGCTGGAAACGGGTATTCCCAGCGTCGACCTGTTTCTGAATGGCATTAGCCAATATATTAGAGGTTATAGGCTGCGACGGTGGCGCTGCAATATTATATATAGATCCGAGTATCGGGCCGATAGCGAAATCGCTGGCTTTTAAAGTCTTATATTGGTAATCGTAAACAAGAAGCATGCCGAGCACATTAAACGGCTCGCCAAACACAGCGACATCAGTCAAATCAAGGCTGGCCGACGTAATAATGGCATCTTCCGGTATCATGGAAATATCGAAGCTCACAAAAGCCTGGATGGCAACGCTCCCTGTCGGTGTGGCCCCTTTTGTGTCACCAACATCCGGCTCCTGGCCAACATAGCCATCTCGTCTTACTTGTCCGTCCTCTGCTGCAATTGAATACAGCTCCACCTTGGTGGGAAGCGTCTCAGCAACCACGACCTGCGTATTAGCCGTCACAGTTCCAACCACATTGGTAGCCGTCAAAGTATAGGTCGTTGTCTTAATCGGCAATACCACCCTGGTCCCGCTCGAGCCAACATTACCTATTTTCTGGTCTATACTGACCGTTGCAGCACCGGAAACATCCCAGCTAAGCGTTGAAGACCCGCCCGGGGCAATCTTTCCCGGATTGGCGTTAAAAGAGTTCACAATCGGCTGTCCAACCTCGCTGGGAACAACAATAACAGTTGTTAAAACCTGCTTTGACCACACTCCCTTATCGTCCTGGACTCTAAACCAAACTGTGTGAGTTCCTTGCGATAAAGATGAAGTCGTGAAGCTCGCCGAAGTGCTCAAATCCCCATCCAGGCTCGACTGCCAATTATAAGCGGCTATACTGCCATCAGGGTCAACGCCGTG
>MGOH01000035.1:3200-5101 GCA_001795315.1 Chloroflexi bacterium RBG_19FT_COMBO_48_23 | reverse complement strand
TTCTCTTCGGCCGGCAGCATGACTGGGGTCGACTACAACCGGCAGGTGGCTAACCTCTTTAATCGAAAGTATAGCGCTTAAATCAAGCGTGTTCCTGGTATTATCGGAAAAGGTCCTGATTCCACGTTCGCACAGGATAATTTGTGTGTTTCCCTCAGCCATAATGTATTCAGCCGACATCAGCAATTCTTCAATCGTAGCTGCGAATCCCCGTTTCAGCAGGATTGGCTTTGTGGCGTGCCCTGCCTGGCGGAGCAGGGAGTAATTTTGCATGTTTCTGGCCCCCAGCTGAATAATGTCAGCATATTGTTCTATAAGTTCGATGTTGGTGTGGTCTATAGCCTCGGTTATAATTAGTAAACCCGTCTCTTCACGCACCTTCTTGAGTATCTTTAATCCTTCCTCCCCCAGTCCCTGAAAGCTATAGGGTGAAGTTCTGGGTTTAAAAGCACCACCACGAAAGACCTGTGCTCCATATTGTTTCACAAGTCTAGCTATGGTAAGCGCCTGTTTTTCACTTTCTACGGCGCAGGGCCCAGCCATAATTACCGGTTTTTCCCCACCAATCGTAACGTTACCAATAGTTATAATCGTAGGCTGCGGGTGTGTTTCTCTGCTTACAAGCTTGTAAGATTTCGTTACACGAATAGTCTCTTTAACACCGTCCAGGGCAAGTAGAGACGAATCTTCGACCATTCCCTGATTCCCTATTATGCAGACAGCAGTGCGCTGGGCACCCGGTATTGGAATACCACGGTAGCCCAGGTTTTCAATCTCTTGAATAACCGCTTTCACCTGCGCTTCTGTTGCATCGTTTTTCATGATAACAAGCATGTGATTATTTCTCCTGAGGACGATTCATCCGGACGCTGCCCTCACTGCCTGAATGAATTCCTTGATTTTTACTGTATCTTTTTGGCCATCAGTCTCTATTCCACTGGATATATCGACTCCCCATGGCTTTATTTCCTTAACCACCTGGCCAACATTGATTGGGTTTAATCCTCCAGCTACGAGTACAGGAAATTCTGCTGATACTTTCCTGGCTAATTGCCAATCAAACGTCTGGCCTGTACCGCCGTAATTGTCCCCCACCTTGGAATCGAGTAGGCAGACAAAATCCTTTTGGGGTAATAATTGATACCCAATCGCTATTTCAGAACTGATTTCCTCGGACGTCCGGGCATTGGAGACATGGACGGTTTTGATAATTGGGCGCTCAATTTGCTGGCAATAATGCCAGGTTTCGTCACCACTGAGCTGTACCCGATCCAGACGGCAATAGTCGGCAATCCTGTTCACTTCGTCAGCTGCTGAATTAACGAAGACACCGACCACAACCTGACTAGATTTCAGAGCACTGACTGCTTCAACCACCTGCAATGCTTTTTCAGCGGATACCTGCCGCCTACTTGGGGCAAAAACCAGCCCTAAGAAATCCGCACCGGCTTCAGCCGCTGCTAAAGCATGCTGCACCTCGGATAGCCCGCAAATTTTAATCTTGGTCACAATAACTCTCTCATCCTGGCGGCAATATCAGGCGCCGACATTAGAGACTCCCCGATAAGGACAGCATCAATGCCCAAATGATTCAACTTATCGATGTCAGCGCGTTCTTTTATGCCGCTTTCGCTGACAACCACTCGGTCTGGCGGGATAAACGGACGTAGCCGCTCGGTGGTAGCAATGTCCACGTTAAAAGTGGCCAGGTCCCTGTTATTGATGCCTATAATCTTTGCCTCGCTCTTCAGTGCAATTTCTACCTCAGCCTCGTTATGCACTTCTACCAGGCAACTCATGTTAAGTTCATGGCTTATACCGAGTAACTCTTGTAGCTTTTCCGGCTCCAGGATAGCCACGATGAGCAACAGGCTGTCGGCACCATATGCCCTGGATTCATA
>MGOH01000035.1:2882-3003 GCA_001795315.1 Chloroflexi bacterium RBG_19FT_COMBO_48_23 | reverse complement strand
CGGCAATAAGCTGAATACCATCGCCTCGTAAAGCCGAAGCTAAGTCGATGGCTTGAGATTGCTCCGAAGCCAGGTTTTGCAGCTCGGGCATAGGGAGACGACGCTTTTTATATTCAAGCTC
>MGOH01000035.1:1972-2853 GCA_001795315.1 Chloroflexi bacterium RBG_19FT_COMBO_48_23 | reverse complement strand
AAATCATTATACTTAACTCAAATTTTGACTGAGTTCGATTAGCTGCTCTAATTTGCTCAAGGCTTGGCCGCTGTCTATTGTCTTCCGAGCCAGTCCTACGCCTTCTCGGAGCGTTTCTACCTTGTCTCCAGCCAATAGAACTGCTGCTGTGTTCATCAACACCACGTCTCTTTGGGGGCCTGGAGCGCCAGCCAGAATATTGCGCAATAGCTCCGCATTCTCTTGAGCACTGCCACCCTTCAAGCTGTCTGAACCGGCACTAGGTAAACCAAGGTCCTCGGGGCTGATAGTATAGTTTTCAATACGATTGCCTTTGAGCTCGCAAAAATGAGTTTTCCCTGAGATGGTAACTTCATCTAATCCATCTTCCCCATGCACTACCAGGGCATGATGACAGCCAAGATGCTGGAGCACCAACGCCATTTTCTCTACCAGCGACTCGTCGGCTACGCCCAGCACCTGGGCTTTGGCTCCAGCCGGATTTGTGAGCGGCCCGAGTATATTAAACACGGTACGAATTCCAAGTTCACGCCGGGGAGCCGCTGCGTATTTCATAGCCGGATGAAACGCCGGAGCAAACATGAAACCTATTCCCACTTCCTGAAGGCATCTTTGCACCTGTTCGGCATTGAGGTCTATCTTAACACCCAGGGCTTCCAGGACATCAGCGCTGCCGCACTGACTGCTCATGGCGCGGTTGCCATGCTTGGCCACCTTAAGCCCGGCTCCGGCAGCGACAAAGGCAGCGGTCGTGGAGATATTGAAAGTATGCGAACCATCGCCTCCGGTTCCACAGGTATCCACAACCAGTCCATCTGTAACCACGGGAATTGCCCTGGCTCTCATTGTCCTGGCTAAGCCTACGATTTCATCCACTGTTT
>MGOH01000035.1:1108-1902 GCA_001795315.1 Chloroflexi bacterium RBG_19FT_COMBO_48_23 | reverse complement strand
CTCCATGACCTGTGCTGCCTCATCCGCAGCCAGCGAACGTCCGGATATTAAAGCCGAAATAGCTTCTTTAATCATGGCATTAATCCTCCCTTAAGAAAACTCCTCAATATATCTTTTCCCCCTTGAGTCATAAATGACTCGGGGTGAAACTGAACTCCCTCCACCGGGTATTGACGATGCCGCAGGCCCATTATTGTGCCGTCATCCGTCCATGCCGTTACTTCGAGACAATCGGGGAGACCATCGCGGTATACCATCAACGAGTGATAGCGGATGGCAGAGAATGGGTTGGGTAAGTCAACAAGCACCCCCTGGCCGCTGTGATGTATGAGCGAGGACTTGCCGTGCATTATCTCATTGGCTTGCCCGACGGAAGCACCGTAGCTGTAACCGATACACTGATGTCCCAGGCAGACGCCAAGTATGGGTAATCTGGAGCCGAAATGGCGGATGACCTCGTTGGAAATGCCGGCATGCAGCGGCGTAGACGGGCCGGGGGAGATAACTATCCGGCCGGGTCTCATCTTCTCAATCTCGTCGATTGTCGTCTTGTCATTGCGTACCACCACCACATTCTCACCCAATTCACTCAGGTACTGGAAGAGGTTATAAGTGAAGCTGTCATAGTTATCAATCAATAACAGCATTGTTCCCCCTGTTTGCCACGGCTTTGCTCTCAGCCTGGTCGATAGCCTTGAGCAGTGCCTGGGCTTTGCTCATAGTCTCTTTATACTCACGCTCCGGTATACTGTCGTAAACAACCCCACATCCTGCCTGGACATAGGCAACCCCTT
>MGOH01000035.1:220-475 GCA_001795315.1 Chloroflexi bacterium RBG_19FT_COMBO_48_23 | reverse complement strand
TTATATATTTCTTTATCTTGTCTACACTGGCTTCGAACTCCTCCTTAGAAAAGTTTGAGGAAAGAATGTTGTTTCTATGAGAAATAGATGGCTTTGTATCCTGGTTCGGCTTAATTGGTTGGCTTAGTCTTTCCACAAGGTTATCGATTTTATCTACTGCCCTCTGGTATTCCTCATCTATGTCTCCGTCGAGATGGACATGGCTTAAGACTTTAATCTTATGGCTGACATGGTCGAAGACAAGCATGGTATCCA
>MGOH01000035.1:0-147 GCA_001795315.1 Chloroflexi bacterium RBG_19FT_COMBO_48_23 | reverse complement strand
CACCTCATAGCCAAGATACCCCACAGCGCCACCGCAAAACCTGGGCAGGTCGGCGACCGGTACCATTTTGCACTTCTTTAGCTCCTCAGCAATCAGCGGCAGAGGATTTGTCTTATCCTCCGCCTTAGTAGCCAGCACCCGGTACGG
>MGOH01000034.1 GCA_001795315.1 Chloroflexi bacterium RBG_19FT_COMBO_48_23 | reverse complement strand
TCGACTGTAGAGTATCCGGGACAAGCATAACAATTATGTCCGCTTCTTTGGCTACTACGGCAGCATCTGTCACCTTGAAGCCAGCCTTTTTGGCATTCTTCCAACCATCAGTACCTTTGGCTTCAGCGACAATTACCTGACAGCCGCTATCTCTCAAGTTCTGGGCATGAGCATGCCCCTGACTACCAAAACCAACAATGCCAATTCTCTTGCCCTTGAGTAAGTCTAACTTAGCATCCTTCTCATAATAGATTTTAGCCATAATGCCTCCTTTAAAAGTTTTTTATCTGCCCTGCCGCGGATTTGACTATTTCTGTGTCATCACCAGTCTGGTGGACTTTCGGTTTCTGAGGGCGGTACTTTCAGTTGTTGCTTTGGTGCCTTCACCTCCTTAGACTCTTCAACCTGCAACGGACCAGCACCACCACGAGTTAAAGCGATACGACCAGTCCTGGCTATCTCCCTGATACCAAAGCCACGGAAAAGGTCCAACAAAGAATTGACCTTGTCTTCATCTCCAGTAACCTCCACTATCAGTGAATCTGAGGAAACGTCCACTATATTAGCCCTAAAAATGTCAACGATCTGAATAATTTCATTACGAGTGGAAGCAGTTGATTTGACTTTAATCAAAGCCAGCTCCCGAGCTACTGACTCATTACTAGTTATGTCAACTATCTTAACTACGTCTACAACTTTGTCAAGTTGTTTCCTGACCTGCTCAACTTTGGCATCATCGCCTTCCACGACAATAGTCATTCGAGATAGATTAGATTGCTCGGTATGCCCAACAGCTATACTATCGATGTTAAAGTTACGCCGACGCAAAAGACTAGAAACCCTATTAAGCACTCCGGGTCTATCTTCAACCAAAGCAACTAAAGTATGTTTTGCTGTAGTCAATGACCTCGTCCTCCTCTTGCTGTATATTCTAAACTCATTTACTTGAACGAGCCACCTTCTCTGGACTTGGCATTTCCAACGCTTCAATCAGTGCTGCGCCTGGTGGGACTATGGGAAAAACATTCTCCTCGGGCTCAACAACAAAATCAATCAAGAACGGACCCTCATGATTCATCGCCTTTTCTATAGCCGAGACCACCAGTTTTTTATCCGTCACTCGCAGTGCCGGAACACCATAAGCCTCGGCAATCTTAACGAAATCAGGGCCAGAAAGTGGAGTGTGTACGTAGCGCCGCCCATAGAATAACTGCTGCCACTGCCTTACCATACCTAAAAATCCGTTGTTGATGATCGCTATCTTAACAGCCAGGTTCTCCTGGACTATAGTGGCTAGTTCCTGCACGGTCATCTGAAAGCCACCATCGCCAGCAATACACCAAACCGTATCATCAGGTCTACCAACCTTAGCACCAATAGCACCGGGGATCTCAAAACCCATGGTGCCCAAACCGCCTGAGGAAATTAAGCTATTTGGTTTATCATAAAAGAAAAATTGAGCCGACCACATCTGGTTTTGACCAACGCCTGTAACTACAATAGCATCACCTTTAGTAATTTCATAAATCTGACGAATAACGTACTGTGGCAAACAAGCTTCGCTCTCTCTGATTACCAGCGCCGGATGTTCATCTCGCCACTTATCCACCTGATTAAACCAGTCCAGATGTTCACGTGGCACAATCTGCTGATTTAATGCCTCAAGAACGTTTTTAACATCGCCAACAATAGGCACATCAACTCTCACATTTTTACCTATTTCTGCAGGGTCAATATCTATGTGAACAACACGAGCCTGCGGTGCAAAAGAGCTGACGACCCCAGTAGCCCGGTCATCAAACCTCATCCCAAGAGCAATGATGACATCAGAATCATATACCGCCTTGTTTGCGTAGGCCATGCCATGCATCCCCAACCATCCAAAGCTTAACACATGAGTCTCAGGAAAACAGCCAATGCCCAGAAGCGTCGTAACCACGGGTATCTGCGCCTTCTCCGCCAGATCCTTAAGCTCGGCGAAAGCCTTTGAGATTATCACACCTCTACCGGCAATAATGACGGGGCGCTCAGCAACATTTATCGTCTCAGCTGCCTTTTTAATCTGCGCTGGGTGTCCAAAAAGCGTCGGTTTATAGCCGGGTAAATTTAATCTTTCTGGATAAGCAAATGTCGCCTCTTGTTGAAAAACGTCACGTGGTATATCGATAAGAACCGGACCTGGCCTGCCAGTTTGGGAAATATAAAAAGCCTCTTTAACCACCCTGGCAATGTCATTTGCATCGAGTACAAGATAGTTATGCTTGGTAATAGGAAGGGTAATACCAGTGATATCTATTTCCTGAAAAGCATCTTTGCCGATGAAAGGTCTGGCTACCTGACCGGTAATAGCCACCATTGGGGACGAATCCAAGTAAGCGTTGGCTATTCCAGTTACCAAATTAGTAGCGCCTGGCCCTGATGTTGCCAGACATACGCCAGCTCTCCCCGTAGCTCGGGCATAGCCATCAGCTGCATGAGCTGCACCTTGCTCGTGACGAACCAGAATATGCCTGATTTTTGGATATTGCGGAAAAGTATCGTACAACGGCAATAAAGCTCCACCGGGAAAACCAAAAATAACTTCAACGCCTTCCCGGACTAGACTTTCACATAAAATCTGGGCACCCGTCTTTTTCATCAATGTCTCCTACCTAGCAAATACTGCTCCTGTGCTGGCTGAGCCAACGCTCTCAATATACCTTCTCAGATAACCTGCCTTTATATTTGATTTATACTCAGGCAGCACTGACAACCGTTTCTTTATCTCAGCGCCGCTCACCTTCAATTCCAGCTTACATTTTGGAATATTTATGCTTATGATATCACCACTCCTCACCGCAGCTATAGGACCGCGGCTGGCTGCCTCAGGCGCCACATGTCCTATGGCAGCTCCTTTGGTACCACCAGAAAATCTCCCATCAGTTATCAGTGCCACGTCTTTATCCATCCCCATTCCGCTCAATAGAGACGTCGGCGTCAACATCTCACGCATCCCGGGGCCACCCTTAGGACCTTCATAGCGAATGACAATTACATCGCCCTTTTTAATCTCACCCTTCATTATACCTCTGGTCGCATCCTCTTCATTCTCAAAAACCCGAGCCGGACCCTCATGCACCATCATCTCTGGGTCAACAGCACCACTCTTAACTACAGCCCCCTCAGGTGCCAGGTTTCCAAAGAGGATTGCCAGACCACCGGTCTTAGAATACGGCTCGTCTACCGAACGGATGACCACCCGATTTTTAACCTTACCCTCTTTTATAATACTCGACAGAGGTGCTAATGATACAGTCTGACACTTTCCGTTCAGGAAGTCCGCTATCTCATGCATGACCGCCGGGATACCACCTGCCAGATCGAGGTCTTCGATATGAACATCGCTAGCAGGGCTCAGCTTAGAGATATGCGGAACGCGCTGACTTACCTTATTAATCAGAGATAGCGGGAAATCGATACCCGCTTCATGAGCTATCGCCACAAGGTGAAGAACAGAATTTGTGCTGCCACCGAGCGCCATATCCACAGCAAAAGCATTGGCAATAGAGTCCTTGGTAATAACATCTTTTGGTAATAGACCCTTTTTAAATATGGCCATTATCTGCCTTCCCGCTTCCATGGCCAATATGATTCTTCTGGAATCCACGGCAGGTATGGTACCATTGCCCGGTAAGGCCATGCCCAACGCTTCGGTTAAACAGTTCATCGTGTTTGCCGTATACATACCGGAGCAACTCCCGCAACCAGGACAGGCAGCAATCTCAATTTCCTCAAGCTCGGCCTCGGTCATTTTCCCGCGGGCAACACTACCTACGGCGTTAAACACAGAGATGAGATCCACTGTTACACTTTGACTACCCTGATTCATACGTCCTGCCAGCATGGGACCACCGCTTATAAAGATGGACGGAATATTCAATCTCACCGCAGCCATGAGCATTCCGGGCACGATTTTGTCACAGTTCGGTATGAAAACAAGCGCATCAAACTGATGAGCCTCAACCATGATCTCTACTGAATCGGCGATAAGCTCACGGCTAGGCAAGCTGTATTTCATCCCGGGGTGGTTCATCGCTATACCATCACAGACACCGATGGTGTTGAACTCAAAAGGCACACCACCCTCGCTACGAATTCCCGCCTTCACTGCCTCGGCAATACTTCGCAGATGAATATGTCCAGGCACAACCTCATTGAAACTATTGACCACACCAACAAAAGGCTTGGAAAAGTCATGGCTGTCAACGCCCACAGCTCGAAGTAAAGCGCGATGTGGTGCCCTCTCAATGCCTTCTTTAACACCATCACTTCGCAATTTCTTCAAAATAGTCTCCTTCAGCTGAAATGCCACTAAATACGGGAAATGTAGATTATCCCAGTAAACTAGCATAGCAGCTAGCTATTGTCAAGCTATGTAGCTTCCAGATTGCGTATCTTTTCCAGACGCCGTAAGTGCCTGCCACCTTCAAATGTGGTGGAAAGATAAACTTTTACAATATCCAAGGATGAAGCTTGCTCAAGCGTATTCTCACCTAAACAGAGAACATTAGCATCATTATGCTGCCGAGCTCGCTCAGCACTCAAGGTGCCACAACATAGAGCCGCTCTTATACCTTTTATCTTATTAGCCGCTATGCTCATGCCTATGCCACTGCTGCAAATTAGAATCCCATGGTCGAACTTCCCTGATGCAACCGCTTCAGCTACCTGCTTAGCAATATCGGGGTAATCTACAGGGTCACTACCGTAGCAGCCAAAGTCCTGATAATCATGACCCAGATCGGTGAGAAGACTCATAATGGCTTGCTTAAGCTTCAAGCCGCGATGATCACAACCCAGAGCAATATGCACCTTTACCTACCTCCCTGGCATACTCCTGGCACGCCCTCTTAATTTCTTTTTCAGGTATAACACCATGACGCAAAATAACCGGTGTCTCTCCAGTAACATCGACTATGGTTGACTCCAACCCACCAGGGCATTTACCCATATCTATAATCAGGTCAACCTGACTGCCAAGCTGTTGTTCGACCTCTTCAGTCGTCACCGGACTTGGCTTATCGCTAATGTTAGCGCTGGTTCCAATGATAGGCGCACCCAACCCACGAATAAGAGTAAGGGGCACAACATGGTCAGGAATTCGTATCGCCACCTTATTACTACCAGCAGTGATAATATCAGGAAGTGAATCCTTTTTCAGCAACACCAGAGTCAACCCACCAGGCCAAAAATGCTTCATCAAGAACCTGGCTATTCCAGACACTGAATCAACGACAGAAGCCACCTGTGCGAAGTCAGCCAACAAAACTGGCAGAGGCAAATGACAGGGACGCTGCTTCACCCTGAAAATCCTCTCAGCCACCTCGATATTGAACGCGTCGCCCCCCAACCCATAGACCGTATCTGTAGGAAAAGCAACAATGCCACCGGCCTTAAGGATTTCGATGGCTCTGTCAACTTGTAATACTACCTGACTGGACAGATTACTCATTTCGGCTCTATCTTTGCAAACGGGAAATCTATTTTATACTGAAATTCTTAACCAGAAATGCCTCAATCACCGGCCCAACACCTGGATATTCCCACATATAATCGTGTCCCGGCGCTCGCAGGTCCAAACCAAAATTGTATGGCCAGAAAACGAGACCCGCCCTGGTTATCACCCAGTCAATGGGCGTGAAGGAGGGTACATGATTTAGTATAAATATCTTCGCCAGATTAGCTTTTAGCAGCCTTAAAAGGTCTCTATCGGTAAGGGCATCAGATCCAATTCCATTATTGTCTATCACCAACGACTGACTGGTTTTAGACACCCTGTGCCAAAAGGGAACCCCAACTTGAATGGAGTAAACCGTAGAGTTTTCTTCCAGACGCCTGATTACTTCGCCGGCAAAGGCAGCACCATTGCTCTGCCCTGTTATTATTACCTTCAAGCCAGCAACCTGCTGAGTTAGGAAATCAATCTTAGCCGCTAAGTCCTTAGCCTTAGAAGGATAATGTGTCAGCTGTTCCTTAAATTCGAAGAGGTACTCAACCAGGCCGTTGCCAGTACGAATGTTGTCGACTACACAGTAATTGCACCCCAGCTCGTCCAGCTCAGCTTCCATCCCAATCAACCAGCTCCGCCCTTCTGCATTAGCTGCCAGCGGTTCCTTACCCCAGCCACCAGGAATACAAAAAATAGCCATGTCATTGTCTTTAACCTTGTAATAAAGGGCGAGTACATCGGCGACAAACTGCTCTTGGACTTCCATGCTTGTACCAACTACCTCTGAGGCCATATCCCATGCTCGCTGTTCAATCTCGGTCATAGATTCAAAGTCGAATGTTGACGAGTTCGCCTCCTCACTATGAGTACTACCGAAGTAAATCGCCAGACCAAGAAGACAAGCAACCAGCAACACAGCCAAGCTGCCTTTACAGAACAAAAGAAAACGTCTGCTG
>MGOH01000033.1:9840-12569 GCA_001795315.1 Chloroflexi bacterium RBG_19FT_COMBO_48_23 | reverse complement strand
TTTGTGGTTGAGAACGCCTGCCGTGACTTGGGAATTCCCTACGTTTACGGAACCATTGCCGGCTTCAGCGGGCAGCTAATGACCATCTTCCCGGGAGACGCCGGGCTATCTTGCATATACGGCTCCTCCGGCAGCTTTCCTGAGCATGGCATAGAAATGAGAATCGGCAATCCATCAGCCACACCGACAATTATTGCCGCCTGTCAGGTTCAGGAAATAGTAAAAATTATCACAGGAATCGGGAAGCCAATCCGCAACCATCTCCTGATACTGGATACGATAGAAGGCTTTGCTGAAAAGATTGATTTGAGCAGATAGCTTTGCCTTTTGACTTTGTCTCCCCCTCCCTCTAACTCCCTCCCGCCAGGGGAGGGAGAACTATAATCCCTCTCCCTTGATGGGAGAGGGTCCGGGTGAGGGTGGATTTTTGCATTTTTATCTGCCATTTTGATTTTTAGCTTTTGACTTTTGATTTTCTACTGCCGGGCTACATCAAATAATTATCAGAGTAGGGTATAATATTGCTCATGACTGTTTTATTATCGGTTCTGTCCTTCTTAATCGGCGCTGCCGTGGGCAGCTTTATCAATGTGATTGCCGACCGTCTACCGGCAGGCAAGTCAATTATTTCACCGCCGTCTCATTGTTCTGAATGCCAGTACAAAATTACCGCCATAGATAACATACCGATATTCAGCTATCTGTGGCTCAGGGGCAAGTGCCGTAACTGTGGTGCAACCATCCCCATGCGTCTATTCTGGGTGGAACTAGGCACAGCGGTTTTGTTCGCCTTCCTATACTGGCATTACGGTCCTGGCTGGGAACTGGCACTGGTTACCTTCTACTGCTGCTTATTTATCATACTTTTGCTCATTGACCTGGAGCATACCATATTGCCAAACAAAATAGTTTATCCGGGGATAATTATCGCTATAGTTATAGCTGCTCTGGGCTCCATTTTCGGCTTTGAGCCGAGCTATGTCGCCGACACAGGCTTTCGGCTCTGGATTGTGGATACAGCTATCGGCGGCGGCATCGGCTTTGGTCTCCTATTCGTTATCGCCCTCCTTTCCCGAGGAGGCATGGGCTGGGGAGACGTCAAGCTCGCGGCATTGATAGGCCTGGTCACCGGTTTTCCGCTGGTTTTTATAGCCATGTTTTTAGCCACAATCAGCGGTGGCTTAACGGCTGCGATTTTGCTATTAGCCAAATTGAAAGGCCGAAAAGATGCCATTCCCTTTGGACCCTTCCTTTCCCTGGCCACCATGGCAACCCTATTCTGGGGTAACAACCTGCTTAACTGGCTAATTCCTTCATAATCACACGACATCACATGGATACCATCATCTCCAATCATACTAAAGTATGATCCCCCCCTAATCAAAAGGTCTGATACTGAAGTAGTTACTTTTCTGTATCCAAAACCAGTCTCCCTCTCGGTTACAAAAGTGCTTTGCTGGGGTAAGCTTAAGTGTAGCCATCAAATGGCAAGGTCTAGAAATGTTTAACAGGAACCATAAAGAGAAAGCAGCTGAAATCAAAGAGTTCCCAATCGCCTTTGGCAGCCACGGGCTGAAGTTAAAGGGCAAAGTGTTTCTGCCCAGGGATGCAAATGCAGATGAACCAATACCCGGCGCTGTCTTGTGTCACGGCTTCGGAGCTGCTCGCCGGGTCATGAAGCCCAGTGCCAGAATCATGGCAGCCCAGGGAGTAGCCACTCTCACCTTCGATTTACGCGGTCATGGCTCCAGCGAAGGTGCTATTGACGGAAAGATGGCAGACGACGTTATCGATGCCTGGAATTTTTTGTCTCAACTCCCCGAAGTAGACAGTACGCGAATGGGCCTGGTGGGACACAGTCTGGGAGCTATGTCAGTAATTCTGGCTGCAGAAAGAGTCGCTCCCAGGGCACTGGTTGCTCTAGCCTGTCCACCGGAAACAGCCGACAAAATGTCGGCTGAGGAGTCGAGTAACATCGGGCGATGGGGACAGGACTCTACTTCTATTATTGTCGAATACCCCAAACATGGCGCTTTTCCGTGGTTAAAAGGCATAGCCGCCCTGTTCTGCAGGGCATGGATGTATCTGGGCCGTTTCAAGGTTCGGGTTGACTGGCAGAAATTCCTCGATGCCTTTCCACAAATGAAGATGTCAGAGGTGCTCCAAAAGCTGGAAGGCTGCTCTAAGCTCTTCGTCTTTTGTGAAGGCGATAAGGTGACCCCGTTTGAAAAATCTGCGTTTGTCTACGAAACGGCTTGTCAACCAAAGGAAATGCTCCTGACTAAAGGCGGTTTTCACACCACTCCACTTCTTCGTGGGAACCTGCGCTCCCAGTGGACAAGCTGGACAGTAAAAACTTTAACAGACATATAAAGAACTAAAAGGAGATTAAAATGCGAGTACTTATCACAGGTGGAGCCGGTCGACTAGGCATAACCGTGTGCAAAGCCTTTTTGCACGACGGTTTCCAGGTGAGAGCATTCGACCTGGATACACCTGTCAACCAAAAGAGTGTCAAGAGGCTTAACGGGAAAGCTGAGGTAATGTGGGGCGATATCACACGGCCGGATTCAGTTAAGAAAGCTCTGGAAGGAATAGATGCCGTAGTCCATATGGCTGGCATCTTGCCGCCGGTTGCATATGAAAAACCCAAACTAGCCGCCAAGGTCAACGTAGGTGGCACCAGAATAATCGTTGATATGGTAAAAGAGAGAGGTGGCAATATTCCT
>MGOH01000033.1:0-9742 GCA_001795315.1 Chloroflexi bacterium RBG_19FT_COMBO_48_23 | reverse complement strand
CGGCGAGACCAAGCTTCAAGCTGAACACATCATAAAGGAATCAGGCATAGATTATGTAATCCTGCGGCTTACTGCAACAATGTACTTGAGCTTCTCAATAAGCGACCTCAAGCGAATGTTCACCGTTCCTCTGAACAATCGCGTTGAATACTGCCATCCGAACGACACGGCCTCGGCAATATTAAACGCCATCAAAGACTTCGACTCGGTAAAGGGAAAAATTCTAGTCATCAGCGGTGGGGCCGAGCAAAGAATGCTATACAAGGATATGATTCGCTCCATGATGGGAATTATGGGGTTGCCGCTACCGCCAGCTCACAAGTTCACTACGGAGCCTTATTACCTGGATTGGTACGATACAACCAAAGCTCAGGAGCTTCTTAAATTCCAGCGGCATACTTTTGCGGACTATCTTAAGGATTATTCTAAGGAACTGGCCAGACAATATGGCGCTGGCTTCTTGCCCTTCATGCGCCGCTTCATCGGTCCTGTCTTTGGGAAATTAATCGTTCAGTTTTTCTAAAAGTTTCTTGCCGGGGATATACGCTAGCTCAGACAGATAGGTGACGTTTTTATAGTTTGCATTGGGTAATGCCGCCGCTGCTATTGCGAGCCTCTCTCCCCCGTCATTGCGAGTCCTTCCGCTGAAGGACGTGGCAATCTCATCACGTCATTTTCCTCCACCGAGATTCTTCCCCTTCGCTCCGCTCAGTGTCAGAATGACAGGCGTGGGGCGAGATCGCCACGTCGTCCTTCCGTGGGAGGACTCCTCGCGATGACAAAACGGCAAATGTAGGGACAGACCTTCAGAGCCTGCCCTGAGCAAGGCGAAGGGTATGTCCGCCTGTCCATCTCGGACAGGGCTAAAGCCCTGTCCCTACATTCCCGTCAATCAGTCCACAAAACAAAAAAGTATCGCTGACATAGCAATCTCTTGCCGGGGATATTGCATCCCCGCATGCCTGTATGGTATACTAGTGCTTTAGTGAGACCTTTAAGTCAGTCCAGAGAGGCTGGCAAGGGAAAGATGAAAAGCGATTTTGGCTCTACAAAGCTTCCGGTTAAGGTTGCTTTTTTAAAGACCTCTTGCCAGTTCTCGGCAGGAGGTTTTTCTTATGTCTGAGAGAACCCTCATGTCCCCCCAGGACATGCACAGAGCTCTGGTTCGTATTGCTCACGAGATTGTGGAACGAAACAGAGGCGCTAAAGACATCGTCCTCGTCGGCATGCAAACCCGGGGGGTCCCTTTAGCCATGAGGCTGGCCGCTACAATACAGGACCTCGAGGAAATTACCATACCGGTTGGCTCGCTTGATATCAGTCTCTATCGCGACGACCTGTCATCGTTATCTCTTAAGCCCACAGTGCATCGGACCGATATACCCGTAGACGTTGCTGGCAAACAAGTAGTACTCGTCGATGACGTCTTCTACACGGGACGCAGCATTCGCGCAGCCATGGATGCTCTCATAGATTTAGGACGACCTCAATCTATCCAGCTCGCAGTCCTTATCGACCGGGGTCATCGCGAACTACCTATACGTTCCGATTATGTGGGCAAAAATATACCTACATCAAATAATGAGGAAATAAAAGTATACGTTAAAGAGGTAGATGGTGAAGATAAGGTGAGTATAATCGCACCTGCCAAGGGGGTAGCTGATGAAAACAGTTGAACCGGGTCCCGGTATTGCCACTCCAGAGACTTTGCCTCCACCGTCTATAGCAGTCTGGCAACATCGTCATATACTCGACCTGGATGACTTCACGCGGGAAGAAATAGAGCTTGTCCTGGAGACAGCCGATGCCATGGCTGAGGTACTGACCAGGGAAGTAAAAAGGGTGCCAACTTTAAGAGGCAAGACAGTTGTTACCATGTTCTACGAGCCAAGCACACGCACCCGTGCCTCATTCGAGCTGGCAGCTAAAAATCTGAGCGCAGATACGGTCAGCCTCGATGCTTCCAAGAGTAGCGTCACCAAGGGAGAGTCCTTGATTGACAGCTTGCGCACCATCCAGGCTCTGGGTGCCGATTTTATAGTCATGCGCCATTCACAATCCGGAGCCCCATATCTCGCCACACAGCATGTAAACTGCAGCATAATAAATGCCGGAGACGGATGGCATGCCCACCCCTCTCAAGCCCTTCTCGACCTCTATACCATCCGCCGCCACTTGGGCAAATTGGACAACCTGAAAGTAGCAATCATCGGAGACATTATGCATAGCCGGGTAGCCCGCTCCAATATATGGGGAATGAGTACTATGGGAGCCAGGATAATACTATGTGCCCCTCATACCCTTTTAGCACGAGGTATGGAGAGCTTCCTGGCTAAATGCCAGCTACCAAATGTCAGCATCGAAACCGATATTGAGCCTGCCCTGGAAGATGCCGACGTTGTAATGCTCCTCAGGCTACAGACGGAAAGGCAACAAAGCGGTCTACTGCCCAGCCTAAGAGAGTACATCCAGCTTTATCAGCTAACTACGGAACGACTCTCTTTAGCCAGGCAAAACGTTCTGGTCATGCACCCCGGCCCTATTAACGAGGGCATTGAAATCAGCCCTGAGGTCGCCCACGGAACTCAATCGGTAATCGAAGAACAGGTATCCAATGGTGTAGCCATACGCATGGCATTGCTCTACTTAATCGCCGGGGGTAAAAACAAATAATGCCCACTACCCTATTAATAAGCGGCGGCCGAATAATCGACCCCGGCCAGGGAATAGACAAAGTTGCCGACCTGCTCATCACCAAAGGTAAAATCGCCTGGATGGGAGATAACGGTACAGCCCCATCACAGCCCGACTTGACCACTATCGATGCCACCGGACTTATTGTCTGCCCCGGATTTGTCGACCTCCACTGCCATCTCCGCGAACCAGGCTTTGAAGACAAGGAGACTATCGCCACCGGCACTAAAGCTGCCGCCAGAGGAGGTTTCACCACCATCTGTTGCATGCCAAATACAAATCCTCCTCTAGACACTCAGTCCTCTATAGATTATGTAAAGAAGACGGCTGAAACTGAGGGAGCAGTCCAAGTGTTGCCGATAGGCTGCATCACCAAAGGGAGACACGGCAAAGAAATAACTGAGATGAGTGAGTTAGCTCAAGCAGGTGTCATTGGTTTTAGCGACGATGGTGAACCAGTAGCCAGTTCGCGCATTATGTCGCTGGCTATGGACTACAGCCAAGCCCTGGGCTTGCCAATTATTGAACATTGTGAAGACAAAGAATTGAGCGATGGCGGCTTTATGAACGATGGATGGGTATCAGCACGCCTTGGACTAAAAGGTATACCTAAAGCTGCTGAGGAGATTGTAGTCGCCCGTGACCTTACCCTGGCTCAGCTCACCGGCGCCAGGCTACATATCGCCCATGTTAGCACAGAGGGCTCAGTAGAACTTATCCGCCAGGCCAAAGAAAAGGGTATAGCAGTCACCGCGGAAGTTACGCCCCACCACCTTGCCCTGACTGAAGAACGAGTAATGGGCAGCCAATTAGAAAAGCATAACCAACTGATCTATGATACTAACGCCAAAGTCAACCCACCATTGCGCACTAAAGAAGACATTGCCGCCTTAATCAAAGGTCTCAAAGATGGCACTATCGATGCCATCGCCACAGACCACGCCCCTCACACTCTGGTAGACAAGATGTGCGAGTTTGGGCTGGCAGCTTTTGGTATCAGCGGGCTGGAAACGGCTCTCGCCTGCCTCATGAGTCTGGTACATGGCGACCAGCTAGACCTGAAGACACTAGTCTCCAAGCTCACCTTCGAGCCATCCAGAATTATCGGCACCAGATACGGAGAGCTTGGTACATTAAAGCCCGGCTGCCGGGCTGATGTTACTCTTTTTGACCCAAATAGAGAATGGGTAGTTAACAGCCATGACTTCGCTTCTAAAGGCAAGAATACCCCGTTCGATGGTTGCCATTTCAAAGGCAGCGTAGTGGTGACCATAGTAGCTGGAAAAGTAATCTATAAATGCAACTCGGCATAAAAACAAAAGGAGATAAGTTTCATATGCCAAGACGTGATGACATCAAGAAGGTAATGATTATCGGCTCAGGACCCATTGTAATAGGACAAGCCTGCGAATTCGACTACTCCGGAACGCAGGCTTGCAAGGCACTTCGAAGTCTAGGCTATGAAATCGTACTGGTAAATTCAAATCCGGCGACTATCATGACCGACCCTGGAATGGCGGACGTCACTTATATCGAACCGCTCAACCTGGAAATGATGACCCAGATCATTGAAAAAGAACGACCTGACGCTCTACTGCCAAACCTGGGTGGCCAAACAGGTCTCAATCTAAGCTCTGAACTGTCACGTTCAGGCGTCCTTGCAAAATACGGCGTCCAGGTCATCGGGGTTGACATCGACGCCATTAAAAGCGGTGAGGACCGTACCACATTCAAAGAGACTATGAACCGCCTGGGAATAGAGATGCCTCGAAGTCAATCGGTCTACAGCGTTGAGGACGCAGAAAAGGTCGCGGCTGAGCTCGGGTATCCAGTGGTTATCCGCCCCGCTTATACCATGGGAGGAACCGGAGGTGGCCTTGTCTATAATGTAGAAGAATTACGCACTGTTGCCAGTCGCGGCATTTCGGTAAGTCTTATCGGGCAGATTTTGGTAGAGGAGTCAGTTTTGGGTTGGGAAGAGCTGGAACTGGAGGTTGTTCGTGATTCCAAGAACCAGATGATTACCGTATGCTTTATCGAGAATGTAGACGCCATGGGTGTTCATACCGGCGACTCATTTTGTACGGCTCCTATGCTTACAATCGACACCGAATTGCAGAAACGCCTCCAGGAGTATTCCTATAGAATCGTAGAAGCAATACGTGTAATAGGAGGCACTAACATTCAGTTCGCGCATGACCCCAAGACAGGCCGTGTCGTCGTAATCGAGATAAATCCCAGAACTTCACGCTCGTCAGCGCTCGCCTCCAAGGCGACCGGTTTCCCGATTGCCTTTGTGTCCGCCAAATTAGCCGCTGGCCTTACACTTGACGAAATCCCTTACTGGCGCGATGGTACCCTGGAGAAATATACGCCATCAGGCGACTACGTGGTAGTGAAGTTTGCCCGGTGGGCTTTCGAAAAATTCAAAGATGCTGAGGATAAGCTCGGCACTCAAATGCGCGCCGTCGGCGAGGTCATGAGCATCGGTAAAAATTATAAGGAAGCGCTTCAGAAGTCAATTCGTTCTCTAGAGAACGGTCGCTATGGATTAGGATTTGCCAGAGACTTTCACAAGAAATCGCTGGATGAACTAATGAGCATGTTAAACGAAGCAACGAGCGAGCGACAGTTCATAATGTATGAGGCTCTTCGCAAAGGTGCCGATGTACAAAAACTCTACGAGAAGACTTACATCAAGCCCTGGTTTATCAACCAAATGAAAGAACTGGTAGAACTGGAGGAGAAAATCCTCAAGTACAGAGGCAAAACACTGCCAGATGAGCTGTTTACTCAAGCCAAGAAAGACGGGTTCTCAGACCGCTATCTGTCACAGATTCTAGGACTGCCGGAGAAAAAGATCCGGCAGAGGCGTATCTCACTCGGAATAGTCGAGGGCTGGGAACCTGTACCTGTCAGCGGCGTAGAAAACGCAGCATACTATTTCTCAACATATAACTCGCCTGATAAGACCACAAGCAGCAATAATCGCAAAGTAATGGTCCTGGGGGGCGGACCTAACCGCATCGGCCAGGGCATAGAATTCGATTACTGTTGTGTCCACGCAGCTTTTGCCCTGCGCGATGAAGGATACGAGACTATAATGGTCAATTGTAATCCGGAAACAGTGTCAACAGATTACGACACCTCGGATAAGCTTTACTTCGAACCGCTTACGGTTGAAGACGTCTTAAGCATCTATGAAAAGGAAAGGCCTGAGGGCGTGATCGTCCAGTTCGGTGGTCAAACACCGCTCAATATTGCTAATGAATTGTCAGAGGCCGGTGTCAAAATCCTGGGCACTACACCTGAGACCATAGACCTTGCCGAGGACCGAGACCGTTTCCGCCAGATGATGCAAAAACTTAATATCCCTATGCCGGAGTCTGGAATGGCAAGCAATTTAGAGGAGGCTCTCAGTGTAGCTAAGCGAATAGGGTATCCGTTGATGGTACGGCCGTCATACGTATTAGGCGGACGCGGCATGGAGGTGGTACATGATGAGGAGATGCTCAAAGAGTACGTCGCTGCGGCAGTAGACGTAACTCCTGATCGCCCAATCCTGATTGACAAGTTCCTTGAAAATGCAATCGAGACCGAAGCAGATGCTATAGCCGATGGAACCGACGCCTTTGTGCCGGCAGTCATGGAGCACATAGAATTAGCCGGTGTCCATTCAGGTGATTCAGCCTGTGTAATACCACCTGTAAGTATACCTGAGCAACACATTGCTACTATCAACGAGTACACCAGGAAAATAGCTACGGAACTTAACGTGATGGGACTTATGAACATCCAGTATGCTATAGCTAAGGATGTTGTTTATGTACTGGAAGCCAATCCACGAGCATCACGAACCGTACCGCTGGTCTCGAAAGTCTGTAATGTATCAATGGCAAGACTTGCGACTCAAATCATGATGGGCAAGAAGCTCTCAGAGCTGGACCTCAAACACCATCGTATTCCTCATTTCGGTGTCAAAGAAGCGGTGTTCCCATTTCCAATGTTTCCTGAGGTGGACCCAATCCTGGGACCGGAGATGCGGTCAACCGGAGAGGTGCTGGGAATCGCCAATTCCTTTGGCCTTGCTTTTTTCAAGGCGCAAGTAGCTGCTCAACAATCTCTACCCATAGATGGGGCGGCTTTAATAAGCTTGTTTAGCAAAGACCTGCCTGCTGCACTGGAAGTAGCAACACGGTTCGCCGAGCTCGGTTTTAGGATCAAGACAACACGCGGCACCCACAGATTTCTAGCCAGACATGGCATTAAATCCGAATTAATACTCAAGATGCACGAAGGGCGACCCAACATCGCAGATGGGATTAAGAATAGGGAAATCCAATTAGTAATCAACACTCCCAGCGGCAAGCTGAGCAAATACGACGATTCATATATCCGCAAGGAAGCAATCAAGTACAAGGTGACCTACATAACAACGCTTGCCGCCGCTGCCGCCGCTGCCAAGGGCATTGCTGCATATCGCAACGGCAAGCTAGAGGTCAAGTCTCTACAAAGCTACCATGCCGACATTAAATAGATATGGAGGTTGAAGCAGTTAATCAATTGAAGCAAGTCACATCCACTGTTATCTCCAACGTCGAGCTAATGCCTGGACATCATCTCATCTGCGTCGAAGCTCCCGACATCGTCGCTACAGCAAAGGCAGGCCAATTCTTAACCATTAGATGTGGAGAGGCACTTATATTGCGCCGACCTCTCAGTATCCACAAGCTAGCTGACTCCAAATACCTTTATCTCCTTTTCAAGACAGTAGGCAAAGGCACTATATGGTTATCTGAAAGACAGAAGGGCGAAAAATTAGATTTGATTGGCCCCCTGGGTAATGGCTTCTCTATCGAGCCAGCATCAAAGAAATTACTACTCGCAGCTGGCGGAATAGGTATTGCTCCTTTGGTCTTCCTTGCCCAAAAAGCACTGGGTGAAGGAAGGTCTGTAAAGCTGCTCTCAGGCGCACGCAAAAAAGATGCCCTTTATCCCAAAAAACTTCTGCCAAATGGAATCGAGACAATCATTACTACCGAAGATGGTAGTGATGGCGAGAAAGGCAAGGTGACTGACATATTGCCCGGATATGCCGATTGGGCTGACCAAATCTACGCCTGCGGGCCACTAGCCATGTACAAAACAATAGCCGACCAAAGACAACAATGGCAAAATAAGAAACCTGTACAGGTATCACTGGAAGTGCGGATGGGCTGTGGCATTGGGGCTTGTTTTAGCTGCAGCATAAAAACAAAAAACGGCATGAAACAGGTGTGCCGTGATGGGCCTGTTTTCAATCTGGATGAAGTTATATTGGAGGAGGTAAGAATATGACGGTAATAAACAAAACCATCCGCCTCAGTACCAGAGGTGATTGCGATATGATAGATATAACCGCAGAAGTTGCGGATGAAATTAAGAACTCTAATATTAATAATGGCATAGCCACCATTTTTATCTCCGGGTCAACCGCAGGCATAACAACTATTGAATACGAGGACGGATTGATCAGCGATTTCAAGGATATGTGGGACAGGAATGCACCTTTTAACATACCTTACCAGCATGACCTGAGATGGGGAGACGGGAACGGACACTCTCACGTGAGGGCTTCACTCCAGGGACCATCATTAGTCGTACCCTTTGCCAATAAGAGAATGACGCTTGGAACCTGGCAGCAGATTATAGTGGTAGACTTCGATAATCGCCCCAGAGCCAGGGAAGTCATCCTGCAACTCTTAGGCGAATAAGACACCCTGGACATATCCCCAAGGACAAGCCTGACATATCATTGTAATAGCTATTTCACGTAAGGTACAATGTTGTTTGGTTTTTCGTATTCGATTCTGCTCGATTTGGCATAGAAACAGACAATCAAATGCGTATCTGCTTACTTAGCTACCGAAGTTATCGCTATTCCGGCGGCCAGGGTATCTACCTTCGATACCTGAGCCGTTCCCTTCGCGACCTTGGTCATCGAGTCGATGTAATATCGGGGCCACCGTACCCGGAACTGGATAACGGGATAAAGTTGATTAAATTGCCCAGCCTCGACCTGTATGCAATGTCATCAGTCAGACGGCTATTCATAAACCCACTAAAATTAAATACGTTCCCCAGCCTGGTAGAATGGCTCGGTACCATGAGCGGTTACTTCTCAGAACCTCTAGCCTTCGGCATGCGGGCGTATGACCTCATACGTAACGGGACAAGCAACAAATACGACATTGTCCATGATAATCAGACCCTGGCATACGGTGTACTTAAAATTCAGGACCTTGGATTTCCAATCGTTGAGACTATCCACCATCCTGTAACGATTGACCGTGATTTAGCTGTTGAGTCAGCAACTTCACTGAAAGATAGACTGGGACTCAGAAGATGGTTCTCTTTTATCAATATGCAAATCAAAGTCGCTCGCAGGCTTTCCCACATCATTACCGTTTCACAGACCGCCCGCCAGCATATTGCTGATACCTACGAAATATCCAAAGACAAGCTTCGCGTTATATATAATGGGATTGACACAGATATTTTCAGTCCTTCCCCAAAGTTGGACCGACTGGAAAACAGGCTCCTGGTGGTAATAAGCAGAGACACTCCTGTTAAAGGTTTGAGATATATGCTGGAGGCGTTGGCAACATTGCGCCAGCAACACCCTCTTGAGCTAATAGTAGTGGCGAAAGGCACAGATAACAGCGCAACGCAGAGGCTCATCAATACGCTGGGCATAAGAGATTATGTAAAGTTTATTGACGAGATAGACACTGCTGAACTTGTACATCAGTACAGGCTAGCTACTATTGTAGCCATTCCCTCAGTATATGAGGGTTTCGGTCTACCTGCTGCTGAAGCCATGTCGTGTGGGGCTCCGGTAGTCTCCACCACCGCAGGTGCTTTGCCCGAGGTGGTAGGAGATGCGGGGATACTGGTGCCTCCCACTGATGTTAAGGCTCTCGCAGATGCGATTTCAGCACTTGTGATTAGCTCCAACAAACGTAAACATCTCAGCGAAATCGGACGGAGGAGAATCTTGCAGATGTTT
>MGOH01000032.1:5784-5998 GCA_001795315.1 Chloroflexi bacterium RBG_19FT_COMBO_48_23 | reverse complement strand
CCGCTGAGGAGGATAGCTTGAACCTTTTCCACCAGATTCATCGGTCGGAGCAGGTCGGTTTCTCTGGTTCCTGGCGCCGAGCCCCTGACATCAACGCCGGCTACCGCACCGGTCTCACACAGAATCACAGTGCAACCGGTGGCTGCATCTTTATCGGTGTAATGCCCCACCTTTATTCCCGGAACATCGGTTATAGCGTTATACATCGTCCTAA
>MGOH01000032.1:0-5626 GCA_001795315.1 Chloroflexi bacterium RBG_19FT_COMBO_48_23 | reverse complement strand
TCTCTGCTTTGTCAATGAGTAAAAGGTCATGCTTTGTTATGAGGCTGGCAGCTTGGGGTGGAGACGGGAATCGAGTCCATGATAGCCTGCTTGGAAGGCGAGAACTCTATCATCGGCATGCCACTTCAGGACGTCTTCTGTTTAGCTAACAAGATTTTCCTTAGTCACATATGCTAGAATAACCTAGTATAACGAGGCTTATTCATCCGCAGGCATGAATATTGCATTGAGTCTGGCAATTGCATATCTTCTGGGTTCTATTCCCTTTGCCTATATTATCGGTAAGTTAAGTGGTCTCGATGTTCGTAAGGTCGGCGACCGCAATGTTGGAACATTTAACATATTTCGTCATGCTGGACTGATTGCCGGTATAGCTACTCTAATAGCAGACGTGGGGAAGGGGGCACTAGCTATAGTGATAGCTAATGCCCTTTCTGGACATGAGCTGGTGGTGTTCGGTGCCGGCGTGGCTGCTGTTATCGGACATAACTGGCCGGTGTTTTTGCATTTTCGAGGAGGACGGGGTCTGGCGGTAGTTATAGGTGCGCTCCTTGCCCTGCTTCCTATAGAGATGCTAATTGCTGCCGCAATAGGTATTGCGGTACTTGTTGTCACACGAAATAGTGTTTGGTTCGGGGTGGCGCTATTTATTCCCCTTGTATTGCTCTGCTGGCTTTTCGGTGAACCAGTATCCTTACTAATCTATTCTGCGGCGTTGCCTTGTTTGGCAGGTTTTACCCACTGGTTGACGACACGCCATCTGTCATCTGAAGCACAAAAGGAATCAGTTTCGTTCTGGGTAGCACGTAAACAGGGGCGTGGACAATAGAGTATCTTTCATACTGATGTCTTGAAATAGAAGTGCCGAGGCCCAGAGTCGAACTGGGGACACGCGGATTTTCAGTCCGCTGCTCTACCAACTGAGCTACCTCGGCGCGCCGACATTTTAGATTTTTCGCCTCCAGGTGTCAAGACAAAACTGTGTGTTTTTATGTCTGCCCGCCGGGTTTGACCAGAGGGATGCCGGCGGCGCATAGAGGACATTTATCAGGTTGATAGGTTACGGTGGCGGACTGGAGGCAGCTGAAAAGAGGTACTCCGAAATCCTTCTTCTGCTCGGAGCGGTCAACGAGAACACCGATTCCAATGGTAATGCCCTTAAGTTTTTTTATAGCTTCTATTACTTCGATGATGGAGCTACCGGTAGTCAGTATATCGTCCACAATCAGTACGCGCTCGTCAGGGTTGATGGTAAAGCCGCGTCGAAAAACTCTCGCCTCCCCCTCTTTCTCGGCGAACATTCCCTTTACGCCCATTTGTCTGGCAACTTCGAAGGCTAGGATAATGCCGCCTGTAGTCGGGCCCGCAACCACCTGGATATTGTCTTTCTTGAAGTGCTCGGCAATGAGCTGGCAGAGCCTTTGGGTGTAATGCGGGTATTGCAAAACGCGGAATTTCTCCCAGTAGACCGGTGAGTGCAACCCTGAGGTTAGCAGAAAATGCCCCTCGAGTATGGCCCCGGCATCTCTGAATATTTGTATTATCTCGTCTGACATAATGTTTTCATTGCCAGGCTGGGTTTAGTGGCTTCGGCTGCTTGCGTACCTGCATTGAGATGGTAGTGCTCTATTGTACCCCATCTATACGGTGGCCAGTAGGTTATCCATGCCTTGCCAACGATGTTTTCTCGTGGTACCGTCCAACCCCTGTGTGAGTCGGAGCTGTTGTTGCGGTTGTCGCCAAGAACAAAATATTGTCCGCTGGGAATTTCTTCAGGTAACGTAAGATAATGTGGCGGCTCAAGTGTATAAGGTTCAACTAATGCAGCACCGTTTACAAATACCGCGTCGTCTTTGATTTCCACGGTGTCGCCCGGCACGGCAATAATTCGCTTGATAAGGTCTGAATTGGGGTTCTGTGGGGAGCGAAGCACGATTATGTCGCCACGTTGTGGCTCATTAAAGAGATAAGTAGCTTTGCTGACCATGATATAATCGCCTTCTTCGATGGTAGGCAGCATGGATGAGCCATATACCTTGAAGCTCCCAACCGTAGCTTGAAAAAGGGCGAAAACAGCCAGTCCGACAAGTATAGGTGTAATGAAATCGCGGAAAAATTTCATCTGTTTATTACAGTTAAACTTGCGTTATTATAATCCATGCCGGCTTTTTGTGCCATCTTTGTACTAAACTCGGTGGTCTAGTTTACCGTTATACATGGTGGCAATCAATACCTGAATACTATTATAATTAGAGGATGATGGGGGTAAATCAGGTGGCATGAGTACCAGCCATCAGAAATAGTGAGTCAGAGGAGGTTTAAATGAAGAAGCTTTGGTTAGTTTTGTCCAGCATGATGTTGGTCGTGATTTTGATTGGAGCTGGTGGTTGTGTGGTTGGTGAAGGTGCTCAGGTCTCACCTCCTGCTATTTCTGCCTATGTGACAGCACCGGACTTAGGTGGAATAATTTATAGCCAGCAGCAGGTTGGTTTGTGGGTAACTGGTGAAGGCAAGACGATGGCATCGCCTGATGTTGTGTTGCTCAGTCTCGGTGTAGAAGCTGAAGCTAAGACTGTGGCACAGGCACAGCGAGATGCTGTTGAGGCTATGAATGGAGTTATGAAAGCACTTAAGGCTAACGGCGTAGCTGAAAAGGATATTCAAACGCAAAGGTTTAGCATCTATCCGGTGCGGAAATGGATTGAGGATGAGCAGAGAGAGATAACTATTAGCTATCGGGTGACAAATATAGTTGTTGCCAAAATACGACAGATTGACAAAGCCGGGACTGTTATTGATGCTGTGACTGAGGCTGGTGGTGACTTGACCCGGATTGATAGCATAGGTTTTACTATTGATGACCCGGCACCTTACTATAAAGAGGCACGGGCTAAGGCGGTGGGAGATGCCATAGCCAAGGCGAAACAGATGGCAGGAGCAGCGGATATTAGGCTGGGCAGGTTGCTATATATCTCTGAAGGCGCTCAGTATGTACAGCCTGTGGTAGTTAGAGACTTGTTCCTCAAGGCTGAGGGCGCGGCTCCAGCGCCGACTTCCATTAGCGCCGGAGAGCTGGAAATTCAAGTTACTGTCCAGATGGTTTATGATATTGATTAGCGATTCGGTAAATTATTCGAGTCATTGCTGGTGGGATGGGACTTTATCTTCTGGTCTGACCTCATTAGCAGCTTGCAGGGACTTGACACGGCAGTCGATGGGGCATATTATAAGCGGCAAAGAGGGGTATAGTAATAATCCGGAGGTTGTGAGATGAAAGATGAGACATGGTCACCCAGACCTTACGCCAACGAGGAATTCCTCTCCTTTGACCGCCTGAAGCGGGCAGTTATAAGCAGAGTGCTTGATAGGGCAGAGCGTGTGATGGGGGAAGAATTCCCACTGAGTCCAGACCGGATAGGTGAATTGGCTACTGAGGAGTGGCATCGAGCTAAGGAGGCGCTCCAGAATTCTCCGGGGGCACGTGAAGCTTTCCGAAAATATTTGGAGGGGACGGTTGGTAGCAAGGTAGACAACCTGATCAAAACGGATAAAGACTATCTGTCCGCTATGGGAGTAGCTGAGAAGAGCTTGTGAAAGGGATGGCAGGTAAGTTTGAGTTAATTTGAGGAGAGGGGATTCCCAAATGCCTCTCCTCTTTTGTTTTAATGCTGGAGGATAGGATGCCTGAAAAGACTGAAAAGACTGAAAAGAAAAGGACAACTATGGACCAGGAGCAAATGAAAAAACGTATGGAGATGTTAGACAAGCGGCTGGATAACATCGATTCCGTGGTTACAGCCTTGGTGGAGCGGGTAATGAGGCAGCCTGTCACCATTGAGGTTACTTGTCCTAAGTGCAATAGTGTTATTCAGATTATGCTGACAAGCAACATAAAGTCTAGCGTCAAGGGTTAAGCTATCTTCTATTGGATTGCTATCAGACTGTGTTGTATCTCCAACATGTAGCCTGAAGGTCTCGCAGTTGCTTCAAATCGAAGCTTCCGTCCTGCTTTAGTTGTCAGCGTCACGTCTACAGAATTGGCAGATAGTTCTTTAGTTCGTAATCAGTTACGTATGTGCGATATCTGTCCCATTCCACCTTTTTATTCTGGATAAAACTATTCAATGCATGGTCACCCAGAGCTTCTCTGGCAAGTTGGCTCTTTTCGGTAAGCTGTATAGCTTCGTACAGGCTGCCAGGCAACGTTTTTATCTTCTTCTTTGCGCGTTCTTCCTGGCCCATTTCAAACACGTTCTCCTCTACAGGTGGGGGCAATTTATATCCTTTTTGAATTCCTTCGAGTCCTGCAGCCAGCATGACGCCGAAGGCGAGATATGGGTTGCATGCCGGGTCCGGTGACCTGAGTTCTATTCTGGTAGCAGTTTCTCTTCCCGGTTTATACTGAGGAAGTCTGATTAAGTCCGCACGGTTTCTTTTAGCCCAGGTGATGTAGCATGGGGCTTCATAACCCGGGACGAGGCGCTTGTAGGAATTTATCCACTGATTACAGACTGAGGTGATTTCCGGGATATGTTTCAGCAATCCAGCCGTGAAACTTTTGCCCGTTTCGGACAAATTGTCGGGGGCATCCTTATCGAAGAAGGCATTCCTGTTGCCTTTGAACAGAGACATGTGAACATGCATACCGCTGCCGGTGACGCCGAATACCGGTTTGGGCATGAAGGTGGCATAAACCCCATGCTGCTGGGCTACCTGCTTTACCACTAAACGATAGGTCATAACACTGTCTGCCATGGTCAAAGCATCGGTGTAACGGAGGTCTATTTCATGCTGGCTGGGGGCAACTTCGTGATGGCTATACTCGACATCGATACCCATTTCTTCGAGGAAAAGAATCGTTTCTCGCTTTATGTCCGTGGCTACCTCTGGCGGGGTCAGGTCAAAATAGCCGCCCAGGTCTAGAAATTCTGTATTCTCCGAGTTCTTGAAGTAGAAATACTCCAACTCCGGCCCAACGTAGAAGGTGTATCCCATGTCAGCGGCACGCTTCAGGTTTTTCTTTAATATGTACCTGGGGTCGCCTTCAAAAGGTTGCCCACCAGGCCAGTATATATCGCAGAACATTCTAGCTACACCTTGCTCTTTGGGTCGCCAGGGTATTATCTGGTAAGTGTTGGGGTCGGGTAGTGCAATCATATCGCTTTCGTCAATGCGGGCAAAGCCCTGGATGGAAGAACCGTCAAAACCCATGCCGTCGTTCAATGCCTCCTCCAGTTGCGCAGAAGTGATGGAGAAGCTTTTTAGAAAGCCCAGAATGTCGGTGAACCACAGCCGTATGAACTTAACGTTTTGCTCCTTTGTCCTTTTGAGGACGTATTCCCTGGCCTCGTCTTCCTTTTTACCCATTATATTTCCCTCCACTTGACAAAGATTTTCACATTATTATCTTTCTGTTTTGTGAAAGTATAGATGAGACCCGCTCTTTATTCAAGATGGGTAAGCTTGACTGCCTGTAAAAGCATTGATAAAATGCGAAAAGCGGAGGGCGGTTAGCTCAGTGGTTAGAGCGCTGCGTTGACATCGCAGAGGTCACCGGTTCAAGTCCAGTACCGCCCACCATAATGTTAATTTTATTGCATCTGAGTTCCCATATATTTCTTCCGTT